>JAADDT010000027.1 GCA_013153765.1 Aquificota bacterium | reverse complement strand
GGGTAATAGTAAATTATTTTTAAAAAATAAAGATATTCAAAACTTCTAAACGAGGAGCGGGCAGAATGAAAAAAGTGGTTATCCCAATTCTATCCGGAGTTGTGCTTTTTGCCGGTTTTTCGGCTGGAGAGGAAGCACAGGACAAGGACTGGAAAGTCCACAGTGAACTTTCTTACGTGAAAACCTCCGGCAATTCAGACACGGAGGCTTTTGCAACAAAACTTGAGGCTAACTGGGAAAGGACGGTTAACAGACTTCTTGGAAAGGGCTCTTTCTTTTACGGCAAGTCTGACGGCAGGGAGACGGCAAACAAGCTGTATCTGTTAGGTAGATGGGAAAGGCTACTTACCGAAAGGCTTTTTGCCTTCGTTCAGGGTGATTACCTGAAGGACAAGTTTTCCGGCTACGACTACAAAACCGTATGGTCAGCCGGTCTTGGATACGACATCATAAAAACAGATGCCCATTACCTTAAAGGGCTTGCGGCTTTAGGTTATACCTTTTCAGACTACAAAACCGGAGGGACGGACAGCTACACTACAGGTCTGGCTGAGCTTGACTATACGTGGAAGATAATGGAAAACCTCCTGTTCAAACAGCTACTTGGCTATCAGGTAAACCTTGAAAATACGGACATCTACTTTATCAAATCAGACAGTTCACTTCAGGTGAAGATAAACGCAAACTTTGCCCTTGGTATAGGCTACAAGGTTTTCTACCAGAACAAGCCACCAACCAAGGATATAGATAAAACGGATACCGTTTTCTTAACATCGTTAATAGTAGATTTTTAAAGGAGGGATAGGTGATGGAGCTTCAAGGAATTATTGATCTTGCACTCCAGTGGGCGATACGGATTGCAGGAGCAATACTTGTATTTATTGTAGGTAAATGGGTAGCCGGCAAGCTTGCCGCTTTAAGTGGTAAACTGCTTGAAAGGTCCGATATGGATCAAACGCTGGCTAACTTCCTGCAAAAGCTGATTTATGTAGGTCTGCTTATTTTAGTTATTATCGCCGCATTGGGAACTTTAGGCGTGCAGACGACCTCATTCGTTGCTATCTTAGGTGCGGCAACCTTGGCAATAGGTCTTGCCCTCCAAAGCAATCTGGCAAACTTCGGAGCAGGTGCGGTGCTTATGATCTTCAGACCTTTCAAGGTTGGTGATTTTATTGAGGCAGGCGGAGCTACAGGTGTTGTTGAGGAGATAGGCATATTTAACACAACTTTAAAGACAGGAGACAACAAACAGGTTATAGTGCCGAACTCAAACATCGTAGGCGGAAATATCGTAAACTACTCTGCTAAGGACACAAGAAGGATTGACCTTGTTATAGGTGTTAGCTACGAGGACGACCTGAAGAAGGTTAAGGAAGAGCTGTGGAACATACTGAACTCCGATGAAAGGATTTTGAAGGACCCTCCTCCAACTGTGGCTGTTTCCGAGCTTGCTGACAGCAGTGTTAACTTTGTTGTAAGACCGTGGGTTAAATCTTCCGATTACTGGCCTGTTTACTTTGACCTGCTTGAGACCATAAAAACCAGATTTGATGAAGTGGGCATCACAATACCATATCCACAAATGGACGTTCACCTGAAAAAAGAGCAGTAATTAAAAACGCCGGGGGACGGGGGGAATGGTCTTCATTCCCCCATTATCTCTTTATATTTGTCAACAACAGCTCTCCTTACCTTTTCCGTAAACTCACTGTCCAATGACTGGATTATCTCAACGTACGTACCTTTAGAGCTTACTTTTTTTGGAAAGGAGATGAAAAGACCGCCGTGTTTTGATTCAACCAGTTTTATCCCTTTTATCACAAGGGTGTTGTCTATGGTTATGTCGGCTACAGCCCTTACACGACCGCCTATTCTACTCGTATCAAAAGGATAAATCTTTACTTCGGTTATCTCCATATCTACAGCGTCAAAATGTTATTTAACTGGAAGTCCGAAAAATCGGGCTTTTTTATTCTACCAAAAGAAACCTTCAGTGGCTTTGGAACTACCTTACCGTTTTCCATTGCTACCATAATTTTTGTTTTCCCTTTACTGAACTGCTCTACAGCAAAAACGCCGAAGCGGGAAGCGGTTATCCTGTCGTAGGCGGTGGGACTTCCTCCCCTTTGTATGTATCCCAGTACGGAATGTCTTACCTCACCAAAGCCGTACGGTTTTAGCTTTTCTTCCAGTATGCCGGCTATTTTCCTTGCAGGTGCCACACCTTCAGCCACCACTATTATGGAGAACCTTTTTCCCCTTTCCCTTGCCTTTATCAGTGTTTCCACTATACGGAATATTGGGAACGGGTATTCGGGAATGAGTGCAACGTCCGCTCCGGAGGCTATTGACGAGGCGAGGGCGATAAAACCGCTGTCCCTTCCCATCACCTCAACCACGAAAATCCTTTCATGGGACATTGATGTGTCCCTTATCTTGTCTATGCTTTCAACTGCGTTGTTTACCGCCGTATCAAAACCGATTGTGTACTCAGTGCCGTAAGTGTCGTTGTCTATGGTTTTTGGTATGCCTATTACCGGAAAGTCGAATTCTTCCGCAAGCAGGTTTGCCCCCTGAAAACTGCCGTTTCCCCCTATGACGAAAAGGCAGTCTATTCCTTCTTTTTTCAGGTTTTCAACAGCCTTTTTCCTGTATTCATAACTGAAAAAACGGTCTTCCCTTGAAGAAAGGAGTATGGTCCCTCCCCTGTTTATGATCAGTCCCACGTCCCGTGGTGAAAGGGAAACAAAATCCCTATCTATAAGACCTTTAAATCCCCTTTTGACGCCGATGACCTGATAGCCGTAGTGGTGCCCTGCCCTTACCACAGCCCTTATACAGGCGTTAAGTCCGGGGGCGTCTCCCCCGCTTGTTAAAACGGCTATTTTCATTTTTCCCGTCCTAATATATTAAGGCGGTAAGGAAGTAATCCAGTATCAGGATAAGAACCGAAGCAACCACAACCGCCGTGGTCGTTGACCTTCCCACACCTTCAGCACCACCTTTGGTTATGTATCCGAAATAACAGGCAACTATGGTTATGACCATTGCAAATACGGCTGATTTGTAAAGACCGCCGGTAATGTCGTGTAGCTCCGTAAGGTCTTTCATCTTTTCAACAAAAAGGTAAGGGTTTATTGAATACAGCTGTGTTCCCACAAAGTATCCGCCTAAAAGACCGGACGTATAAGAAAGGACGGTTAGGGAAGGCACCATAATAATAGCCGCTATCAGTCTAGGGGCTATCAGATACCTTATCGGGTTTACCGCCATCACCTCAAGGGCGTCTATCTGCTCGGTTATACGCATCGTGCCTATGTTTGCCGCCATAGCCGAACCGCTCCTTGCCGTTACCAGCAGGGCTACCAGCACAGGGGAAAGCTCCCTTGACAGGGAAAGGGATACAAGGGCACCTATCAGGTATTCTGCGTTGAACTTGTGGAATGTGGGATAGGTTTCAACCACCAGAACGCCTCCGGTGAAAAAGCCGGTTATGGCTATAAGCGGGGCGGCACTTACGCCGATTTCGTCCATATACTTGAGGATATGCCTTATTTTTGGGGGATTTTTCAGTATTATCCAGACCGTTTTTAAAAAAAGAATTGTGGCGTCCCCCACATGCTCAACAAACCTTTTTAATTTCTCCATTTAAAACTCTGCTATGTCCTCTTCCGTTAGAATTTCAACGTTTTTCAGGTCAAGTTCCTTTTCTATTTTATCATCATCTTCCCCTTCACCGTATCCGTCAGGGGGTTTTGATTTGGCAAGGTTTTCAAATTTGGTTATTTTCTTAAGGAATGCAAGCTCCACAATGTCGGTAGGACCGTTCCTCTGTTTTGCTATTATTATTTCCGCCAGACCTTCCTCCTCAGGCGTTGGATTTTTCTTGTAGTATTCCGGTCTGTGTATAAACATTACAACGTCCGCATCCTGCTCAATGGAGCCACTTTCCCTCAGGTCTGCAAGCTGGGGTCTTTTGTCCGCCCTCATTTCGGTCTGTCTTGAAAGCTGGGCAAGGGATATTACGGGTATGTTCAGCTCCTTTGCCAGTGCTTTCAGTCCCCGGGATATTTCAGCCACCTCTTGCTGTCTGTTTTCAGTTCTCCTGTGGGAACGCATAAGTTGTAAGTAATCAACCACTATAAGCTGTATGTCCCTTTCCCTTTTCAGCCTCCTTGCCTTTGCCCTTAAATCAAGTATGGACAGGGAGGCGGTGTCGTCTATGTATAGTGGGGCTTTTGCCAGATGCATTGCCGTTTCGGTAAGCTTTTCCAGTTTGTCCCTGCTTAAAAAACCTGCCCTTATGTCTTTCAGCTTAATTCCGGTTTCAAGGGAAAGTAGCCTCATGGCTATCTGTTCCTTTGACATCTCAAGGGAGAAGAATGCGGCAGGTCTGTTGTCAACCACCGAAACGTTGTGGAGTATGGAAAGGGCGAACGATGTTTTTCCCATAGCCGGTCTGGCGGCTATTATGATAAAGTCCCCCGGGTGGAAGCCGGTTGTGAGCCTGTCTATCTCGTAAAATCCTGAAGGTATGCCTGTTATCAGGGTTTCTTTTTTTGAAAGCTCGTTTATTATCTGGAGGGTCTGTTTTATTACTTCCCGCAGTTCGTAGTAATGGGTGGTAGCCCTTTCTTCGTTCAGCTTGAATATTTCCGTTTCAGCTTCTTCTATAAGCTGGTTTATGTCCTTTATCCTTTTTGATTTCTGGATTATGTTTTTTGCTACCAGTATAAGGTTTCTGGCTATTGATTTTTCTTTCAGCTGTTGTGCCAGCGTTTCTATTATGTTTGGCGGTGCCGCATCGTTCCCGATAAGGGCTATGTAGTTTTTCCCGCCCACCTCTTCCAGCTTTCCCTTACTGTCCAGATAGTTTACAAGTACAAGTGGGTCAAGCTCTTTACCTTCTTCTACAAGCTGGATTATGGCTTCGTAAATGATGCGGTGTTTCAGGTTGAAAAAGTCTTCCGGCTTTAGTATGTTGAAGACCACGTCAGCCACAGAGGGGTCAATGAAAAGACCTCCTAAGACTGCCCTCTCCGTTTGATCGTCGTGGGGTAGGGAAATGTCAATCTCTTCCGCCATAAACCAATCCCGATTTGTTTTTTTGTGTGTGGTTAAATATCTTAACTACATTTTCGGATAAATCAACCGTTTGAATAAAAAGCCTGCCGAAGCAGGCTTCAGGACTATTCAACGTTTTCAGGAACCACGTGAACCTTTATTACTTCACTTACCTCAGGGTGCAGTCTGATGGTGATGTTGTAAGCTCCAATGTTTCTGATGGGACTGCGTAGCATTATTTTTTTCCTGTCTATTTCTATGCCCTTTTCTTTCAGTATTTGTGCTATGTCAGATGTGGTAACGGAGCCGTACAGTTTGCCGGTAGTTCCTACAGGCTTTTTGATCTCTATTTCCAGACCTTTCAGCTTTTCTGCCGTTTCCAGTGCTTTTTGCTTTTCCCTTTCCAGCTTCCTTGATTTCTGCCTGAGTATTTCCTGAACCATTTTTATGTTGCTGTCTGTGGCTTCGTATGCCAGCCCTTTAGGGATAAGGTAGTTCCTTGCAAATCCCCTTTTTACTTCTATAATATCCCCGATTGTTCCCCAGCCTTCCACGTCTTTAGCCAGTATTACTTTCATTCCTTTAACCTCCTGCTACATTATTACGTAAGGTAAAAGTGCAAGCTGTCTTGCCCTTTTGATCTCAACGGTAAGCTTCCTCTGGTGTTTTCCGCAGGTGCCGGAAATCCTTCTTGGAATTATTTTTCCCCTTTCGGAGATGAACTGCCTCAGGTAGTCAACGTCCTTGTAAGAAGGCTCTTTGCCTTCCGCACAGAATTTGCAGTATTTCTTCCTTTTCTGGAAAAAAGGTTTATTCTGGGCTGTAGGGTTTTTATTTGCCAATTTCTTTACCTCCTTGTTTTTTAAAATGGAATGTCTTCATCGGAAGAAAAGTCTTCCGGCTCTGTTGATATATCAAGCTCAGGCTCTTCCTTGCTTTCCGTTTTTTCAGCCGGTTTCTGGGAAAGCAGGTTTACCTTTTCTGCCACGACCTTTATCTTTGTCCTTTTTTCACCTGCAGACGTTTCCCATCTGTCCTGCCTCAGCTGTCCTTCCACCAGTATTTGCGTGCCTTTTACCAGCTGTTTTCCCAGCCTTTCCGCAAGGTTTCCAAACGCCTCAATATCAAAGAAGTAGGTCTCTTCCTTCCATTCGTCGCTGTCTTTCGTCCTGTAAGCCCTGTTGACGGCTATGGAGAAACTGGTAACCTGAAGTCCGCTGGGCAGGAACCTTATTTCCGGGTCTCTGGTAAGCCTTCCTATAAGGAATACTTTGTTAAGCATCTTCCTCCCCCTTACTCTTTAGTTTCTGAAGTTTCTGCCGGCTTTTCCTCTGTATTTTTCGGAGTTTTCAGCTTAAAGTTCAGAAATCTTATTATGTCTTCGTCAAGCCTCAGGTTGTACTCCAGTTTTCCCGGCAGTTCCGGGTTTTCCGTTTTGAAGTTGATGATGTAGTAGTATCCGCTGTTGAACTTCTGGATAGGGTAGGCAAGCTCCCTTCTTCCCCATTTGTCAAGGTTGTAAATCTCGCCTCCGTTTGAGGTGATCAGGTTTTGGATCTGTTCAAGCTTTGAAGCCATTTCCTCTTCTGACATGGTCGGCTTCAGCACGAACACCAGTTCGTAATGCCGCATTTCTTTACCTCCTTACGGTTGATTTTATAATCAGCCTCCGGTCTTTAAAGCCGGAAGCAAGGATACCTATACCACTTTACGGTTGCAGGAATTCATAGATTTATCAATACCGTATTTTAACACATCTGTAATGCACCGGGCGGCTGACTGGACGACACGGTCAACCACCATAAGCTCCCCTTTTTCAAATGGTGAAAGGACGTAATCTACAACCTGCTCTTTCCTTTCAGGTCTGCCTATTCCTATTTTCAGTCTGGGAAACTGGTCTGTTTTTATGTTTTCAATTATGGACTGTATTCCCCTGTGTCCACCACTTGAACCTTTTTTCCGTAGTCTTATCGTACCAAGTGGCAGGTCAAGGTCGTCGTAAACCACCAGTATTTCCGAAGGTTTTATGTTGTAGTCCTGCATCAGGTTTTTAACCGCAACACCGCTGTTGTTCATGTAGGTCTGCGGTTTTGCTATCAGAAGATCGTGGTCCGGACAGTGGTATACGTGTGAAAAACATTCTTCCGTGTATTTTCTGCCACATTTAAGGAGGGAAGCCACAGCATCAGCCACCATAAAGCCGATGTTGTGGCGGGTTTTTTCGTATTCCTTTCCCGGGTTTCCCAGCCCTATAACAGCTTTTATCATCTATTTATGATGTTTCTTCAGTTTCGGCTATTGCCTCTTCCAGCGTTTCCTCTGTCGTTTCTTCAGCTTCAGGCTCAAGTACAACCGCAACGACCTCGTCCCCCGGCGTCATTATCTTAACGCCTTCAGGGGGAGTAATGTCCCTAACGTGTAAAACGTCTCCTATGTCAAGGTCTGAAACGTCAACGATGATCTTCTCAGGTATCTTCCTTGGCACAGTCCTGACCACAAGGGTGTGAAGGTGTTTTTCCAGTATTCCGCCGTATTCAAGTCCTTTAGGTCTTCCTACCAGCTCTATAGGAACTTCAACGTCAAGCTCAACGCCGAAGGTAACCTCGTAAAGGTCAACGTGTATCGGCTTGTCCCCAAGGTAGTTGTACTGGATGTCTTTCAGCACGCAAACTCTCGGCTCTTCCTCACCTTCTATCTTCAGGTCTATAAGGAACATTCCGTCAGGTCTGTCAGCAAGGTCTTTCCAGTATATATAGGCATGTCCGTTTTCCCTGCCCTTGCCGTAAACCTCCACCGGTATGTAGCCTTTTTGCCTGTATTCTTTAACCTCACTTTTTTTGCCCGGTGTCCTTGGTATGGCTTTCCACTCAATCCTTTGTATCATTTTTGTATCTACCTCCTTCTTATACAAACAGTGAACTAACTGAGCTTTCTATGTTTATTCTTTTTATTGCTTCCCCTACCAGCTCTGCGATGGAAAGTACGGTAAGCTTTTCAAACTCTTTCCCTTTTACCGGTATGGTGTCCGTTACGATTACCTCTTCTATTTCCGATTTTTTCAGCCTTTCCACAGCAGGTCCGGAGAAAACAGGGTGGGTACAGGCGGCTATTACCGAGTTTGCTCCCTTTTCTTTCAGCATGTTTGCCGCCGCAACTATCGTGCCTGCAGTATCTATAATGTCGTCAATTATTATGGCGTTTTTGCCTTCTATGTCTCCTATCACGTCAAGTGTTTCAACCACGTTAGGTGCCGGTCTTTTTTTGTAGATTATTGCAAGGCTTGAACCGAGCCTGTTTGCAAGCATCCTTGCCCTTTCAACGCCCCCCGCATCTGGAGAGACGACCACCGTGTTTGGAAGGTCTTTCTTTTTCAGGTATTCAAGTATTACCGGCAGTGCGAAAAGGTTGTCAACGGGACAGTCAAAAAATCCCTGTATCTGGGCTGAATGGAGGTCAACGGTAAGTACTCTGTCAGCTCCGGCTTTCTGTATCAGGTCTGCCAGCAGTCTGGCTGATATGGGTACCCTCGGTCTGTCCTTCCTGTCCTGCCTTGCGTATGCGTAATACGGTATTACTGCGGTTATCCTGTGGGTTGATGAGCGTTTTAAAGCATCAAGTATTAGGAGAAGCTCCATAATGTTGTCGTTAACCGGAGAGGATAGGGACTGTATTACAAATACGTCAGCTCCCCTTACGTTTTCCTTTATCTGAACTCTTATTTCCCCGTCCGAAAACCTTCCTACAAGCGTGTCAACCAAAGACGTGTGCAGGTATTCCGCCACCCTTTCGGCAAACTCCGGGTTTGCGTTTCCGCTGATCAGTTTCAGATGCTTACTCAAAAAAATACCTCCAGCTCTCCGACAGGTTTAAATAATGGCTGGGGAGGCAGGACTCGAACCTGCGACACCCGGTTCCAAAGACCGGTGTTCTGCCAGCTGAACTACTCCCCAAGCTTTATTCAAGGGCAGTTTTTATTAATTTCCAGCCTTTTACACGGCAAACGGTTGCTAACTGCTCGGAAGGTGCGCCAAAGGCAAAAACACTGCTACCGCTACCGCTGACCATAGGTCTGTAGCCCAGATGTCGGAGGGTGTTTATAACCTCACCTACCTCCGGATAATACTCGGCTACAACCTTCCCAAGCGTATTCTCACTGTACTCAATCAGCTTCTCAACATCTTCCAGCAGACTAACTATTATATTTAGTTCTTCCTTTTTTGTCAACATCTGTGGGGTGATTTTTCCGTAAATTTCAGCGGTATTTACAGGGATGTTTGGATACACTATAAAAATCTCCCTTTTTAGCCTTTTGTCAAGGAAGGTTAGCCTGTCTCCGATACCTTCGCCTATAGCGTATCCCCCTTTAAGGAAAAAGGGAACGTCAGCTCCCAAAGTTGAGGCAAACCTGAAAAGGTCTTCTTCGGACAAAGGCTCACCGTACATTTTGTTCAGGTACTTAAGGACTGTTGCGGCGTTTGAACTACCACCTCCAAGCCCTCCGCCGACAGGTATGTTTTTTTCAATGAAAATCTCCACTTCAGGCTTTATACCTGTCCATTCCTCAAACCTTTTCCCTACGGTGTGGACTATGTTTTCCTCCTGCGGTATGAGGGGGGAGGTTGTTTCTACCTTGAAGCTGTGGGAAGGTTTTATGAATATCCTGTCGTGCAGGGATAGGGTATGGAATATGGTGAATATTTCGTGGTAGCCGTCAGCCCTTTTGCCGGTTATCCACAGACCTAAATTTACCTTGGCAGGTGATTTTAAAATATCCATAACTCCCTCCTGAAAAGTTTATTATAAAACAATATAGGTCTGGTTATCCGGAATGGAGATTTGATAAAATATAAAAAATCGTAAGGGAGAAAAGATGGAAAAAGGGATACTGGCTCTTGAGGACGGCCACTTTTTCTACGGCTACATTTTTTCAGGTAAAGAAAACAGAGAAACCGGCGGAGAGGTAATATTCAACACCTCAATGACCGGTTATCAGGAAATACTTACAGACCCTTCCTATAAAGGTCAAATAGTTGTTATGACGCCTTCACAGGTAGGTAATTACGGCGTAAACGACGAAGATGTTGAGTCGGAAAAGGTACACGTTAACGGTTTTGTGATAAAAGACCTTTCTCCCATAGCCTCAAACTGGCGGGCAAAGGGAACACTTCAGGAATACCTTGACAGACACGGTGTTATCGGGATTTACGGTATAGATACGAGGGCACTTGTCCGTATAATACGCAGGTACGGTGTGATGAAAGGATACATAGGTGTGGGAGATGTTAGCCCGCAGGAGGCGGTAAGGAAAGCCCGCTCCATACCGGACATATCCGAGCTTGACCTTGTTTCTAAAGTAAGCCACAGGCAGGTTTATAAATGGGAGGAAGGTAGCTGGCGTTGGCCTGAAGGCTACACCAGACCGAAGGAAAAAAAATACAGGGTGGCGGTTATAGATTACGGCGTAAAGAGGAATATCTTAAGGCTTATGGCTGACAGGGGACTTGACCTTACCTGTTTTCCACACAACGTTAAGGCTGAAGACATTATCCGGTTTAAACCGGACGGCATATTCCTTTCAAACGGTCCGGGAGACCCGGCAATACTCCACTTCCAGATACAGCAGATAAAAAAACTGCTGGAGCAGGACATACCTGTTTTCGGCATCTGCCTTGGACACCAGCTACTTTCGTGGGCTGTTGGAGGCAGGACTTACAAGCTTGAGTTCGGCCACCACGGTGGAAACCACCCTGTTAAGAACCTGAAGACAGGGAAGGTGGAGATAACCGCCCAGAACCACAACTACGCAACAGACCCGGACACACTTCCACAAAACGTGGAAATAACACATATTAACCTTAACGATAACACGGTGGAAGGTATAAGACTTACAGACCGTCCCGTTTTTTCCATACAGCACCATCCGGAAGCATCACCGGGACCCCACGATTCACACTACATATTTGATCAGTTTGTAAGACTGATAGGGGAAGTAAAAGGTAAATGACGGAAAAATCCTCAGACCAGATACTTAAGGAAAGATGGGCTTTAGGCTCACTGATACTGAACACCACACTTACTATCCTTAAGTTCGTTGTTGCCTTGATAACAGGCTCTTTAGCCCTTATGGCTGAGGCTGTCCACTCGTTTTCAGACCTGATAGCCTCCGTCATATCCCTTATCAGCGTTAAGCTGGCGGCAAGGAAAAGCTCCGAGTTCCCTTACGGTCTGTACAAGCTGGAAAATATGGCTTCCGTTCTCATATCCTTTTTCCTTTTCTTTGCCGCTTACGAAATACTGAAGGAAGCTTTCTTTTCCGAAGGTGAGAGGGAGATAAAACATACGGAGCTGGCGATAGCCGTAATGTTCGTGGCTATGGTCTCAACCTTCATCTACTCAAGGCTGGAGCTGAAGGCGGCAAAAAAACTCAATTCTCCTGCCCTTTTGGCTGACGCACAGCACATATGGGCTGACTTCCTGTCTTCCCTTATCGTTATGGTAGGTCTGATAGGTACCTATTTCGGCTACAATCTGGATAAGTATGCGGCAGGTATAGTGGCACTTTTCATATTCCACAGCGGTTGGGAAATATTCACCTCCGGTCTGAAGGTTTTACTTGACGTCTCCCTTGATAGGGAAGAGATGGAAAAGATAAAGAGGATTATATACTCCCATCCTGCGGTTGTTGACATTAAGCGTATCAGGGGAAGGGCGGCAGGCAGTTTTAAGTTCCTTGATATAGAGCTACTTTTACATAACTTTTCCCTGAGGGAAACCCACCGTATAGTTGACGAGATAGAAAGGAAGATAAAAGAGGAAATACCGAACGTTGACACGGTTTTTATCCATTACGAACCTGTAAGGCAGGAAGGCTGGAGGATAGCTTTCCTTGTTGATGATGAAGACAACATAAGGGATTTTAAAACGGCTACAAAAATAGTTATTGTTGACCTTTCTAAAGACGGAAAGGTTCAGATAAACAAGCCACTTGAGGTTGAGCCTGACGAAAGGGAGATAGGAGAGATACTGTCAAAAATAAACATAGACATAGTTGTTTCCTCACACCATCCGGAGGAGTTCGGCGTAAGGTGGAAGCTGGCAAAAGCCGGCGTTATGGTATGGGAGACGGACAGGAAGAAGTTTTCAGAAGCTTTGGAGGAGGTTATAAAGTCTTACGAAAGTTTTGCAAAAAAACAGGAAGGTGAAAAAGATGGTTAAAAGAATACTGGTAGGGATAGACGGTTCAAAAAGCTCGTGGGTTGCGGCTGATTACGGCATATACTTTTCAAAAAAGATGAAAAAGCCGGTTATAGGGATACACGTTGTTGATATAAGACTGCTTGAAACACCGTTCATAGAAGACCTTGCAGGTGCCCTCGGTTTTTCCGTTTATGCTGACATAACGCCAAAGCTTAAGGAAATTTTGGACGAAAGGGGAAAGGCTCTCCTTGACCAGTTTATAAAAAAGTGCAGGGAGGCGGGAGCTGACTGCTCAATAGTCCAGCTTTTCGGTATAGTGGCAAACGAGCTTGTTGAAATGGCTGACCCTGACGATTTACTAATAGTCGGGAAAACAGGAATACACAACAAGTTTGCACCGCTGTTTTTAGGCTCAACATCGGAAGCAGTAGCCAGAAAATCCAAATGTCCCGTTATGATAACCACAGGTGAGTTCAGGGAGATACAAAACATACTCCTTGCCTTTGACGGCAGGGAAAAATCCATACACGCCGCCCAGTTCCTTAACGGCTTTGCAAAAGAGCTGGGAATAAACAGGATACATGTGATAACCGTACTTGAGGAAAAGTCCCCGGAAAGGGAGGCACACATAAAGGAACTGCTTGACAGCTACCTCCAGCTTGAGTACGACCTTGAGTTTAGGTACGGCTACCCTGACGAGGAGCTTGAAAAATACCTGAAGGAAAACAAAGACAAATTCCAGCTCATAACTATGGGGGCTTACGGTGAAAGCCGTATAAAGGAGCTTATACTGGGCAGTACCACATCGTTTATAATGAACAAATCACCTATTCCCGTACTGCTGGTCAAATAAACTGCCTCAAGGGGAGAAAGTTGGAAAAGGACTTTGGCGGTTTTAAGGGAGTTCTTATTATTGGACTTGGTCTTATAGGCGGCTCTATAGCCCTTTCCTTAAAATCGGAAGGCTATGGGGGAAAGATATACGGGTTTGACCTTTCGGAGGATAGGGTAAAGACAGCCCTTGAAATGGGTGTGATAGATGCCGGTTTTACAGACCTGAAGGAAGTGCCGTGGGAGGAGATAGACCTTGTTATCCTTGCCACGCCTGTTAAAACCTTTCAGGAGGTTGCCCGGCAGGTCAAACCTTTCCTGAAGGAAAACACTGTAATAACCGATGTGGGAAGCGTTAAGGGGGAGCTTGTTGAAAAGCTGGAGAGCTTCTTCCTTCCAAACAGGTTTGTGGGAGCCCATCCCATAGCCGGGACAGAAAAGGAAGGGGTTGAAAATGCTGTTGATGGTCTTTTCAAGGGAAAAAAGCTGATACTGACCGTTGACAGGGAGGATGATGCAACAAAAAGGCTTGAAAAGTTCTGGACTGACCTTGGCTCAATGGTTGAGGTTATGGACCCGTACATGCACGACTTTGTTTTTGCCAGCGTGTCCCATCTTCCCCATGCGGTTGCCTTTGCACTGGTTGATGCGTTAATAGAGCTGTCAAAGGAGACGGGAATAGACCTTTTCCTTTATCCCGGAGCAGGCTTTAAGGACTTTACCAGAATTGCGGCAAGCTCGCCGGTTGTGTGGAAGGACATATTCCTTGAAAATAAGGAAAGCGTTCTGCACACCATAGACAGTTTCATAAACTCTATGGAAAAGCTGAAAAAATACATACAGGAGGAGGACGGGGAAAAACTGGTGGAGCTCCTGTCCGAGATAAGGGATAAAAGACTGTCCCTGTAGTATGGTATGATATGGTAAATTAATAAATAAATAATAAAAAAAGGAGGAAACAGCATGAGGAAACTTGCAGTAGCGGCCTTGGCTGTATCTATTGCGGTAGCAGGTTGCAACAAGAAGGAAGAAACACACACAAAAGAAGAGGCTACCCAAAAGGTGGAAGCGACAGCCACACACACGGAGGAGCATAAGGAGGCTGTCCATACCGCCACCGAAGAAGCCAAAACCACAGCACAGGAGGTAAAAGAGGAAGCAACCTCCACAGCTGAGGAAGCAAAAACAACAGCCGAAGCAACAGCCCAGTCAACGGCAGAAGCGGTGAAGGAAAAGGTTGAGCAGGCTGAAGAGAAGGTGGAAGAGGTAAAGGAAAAGGCTGAAGAAGTAAAGGAAAAAGTTGAGGAAAAGGTTGAGGAGGCTAAGGACAAGGTTGCCGCTCTGACGGAAAAGGCTGAAGAAAAAGCGGAAGAAACAAAGGA
>JAADDT010000025.1 GCA_013153765.1 Aquificota bacterium | reverse complement strand
CCTTCACTGTCAACGAAAAACACTATCCTCAGGTGGTCTTTAAGGCTTTTAAGTTTGTTGAATATCTCCCTTACAGGCTTTGTTTTGTTTACCTTTATTACCGTTATAGGGTTTGGTGTATCGGTAAAATACTGCTTCAGCTCCACCACATCACCGTCAAGCTTTTTAACCTTTTCCTCAAGCTCACCGTCAGGCAGGACGCTGACCTTCCTTTCCACAGGTTTTCCTGTAGCGTCTATGCCGAGTTTTCCGCCGATGAGAGGTTCGTAGCTTGAGTGGTCAAGCTGGTCAACGATACCTTCCGTTATAAGGAAGGAGGAAGGCTTTAGCCTTTCAAGGACGAAGCGGGTAAAGTTCTGGTAATCTGTAAGCTGTGGAGCGGTCTGGTCAACGAAGACGGCGTGTTTGACGAAGCTCATCTGACCGACGCCCCAGAATGCGTGCATTATTTGTTTTGCGTGTCCTTTATACATAGGTTTTATCTTTGCAAGTATAAGGTTGTGGAAAACGCCGTTTTCCGGCATGTGGTAATCAATAAGGTCTGGGGCTGTCGTTTTCAGCAGTGGAAGGAATATCCTTTCTGTAGCCCAGCCCATATACTTGTCCTCAACGGGAGGCTTTCCGACGACGGTGGCGTAGTAGTACGGCTTTTCCTTCATCGTTATAGCCTTTACACTCATAACTGGAAACGGCTCAACAGGGGTGTAGTATCCGGTATGGTCTCCAAAGGGTCCTTCAGGCAGGAACTCTTCAGGGTCAACCTCTCCCTCTATAACGATGTCTGCGTCCTCCGGCACGTATATCCCGTTTGTCAGGGATTTTGTAAGAACAGGTCTTTTACCTTTTATAAAGCCGTAAAGGAGTATCTCAAACATTCCGTATGGCAAAGGTGCCTGTCCACACCAAGTATATAAAGGGTCTCCACCGATTGCTATGCTTACAGGCATTTTTTTACCTGCTTTGTAATACTGGTCAAAAAAGTGGCTTCCGTCCTTGTGAACCTGCCAGTGGACGATTATTTTGTTTTTTGATGCTACCTGTAGCCTGTAAAGACCGAGGTTCTGGAGTTTCCCGTCAAGGCTTTTGGTGTAAACCTGTCCTGCCGTAATAAACCTGCCTCCGTCCTTTTCCCAGGTTTTCAGCACAGGCAGTTTAAACAGGTCTATATCACCGCCGGTTATCTTTACCTGCTGGCATCTACCTTCTCCCTTTATCCGTTTAGGCAGGACAGACCTTAACCTTAACAGCTCTCCCAGTAGTGAGACCTTTTCCTTCAGTGAGGAAGGGGGCTTCAGGTGTAGGAGTTTTTCTATCTCTTCCGCCACCTCATCAGGCTCCCTGCCGAGTATGTGGGAGGTAATGTCAAAACCGGCAAAGGCGTTCATCACCACAGGTATGGGATACCTGTATCCGGTTTTTCCGTCTATAGGGTTGCTGAAAAGCAGAACGGCAGGCTTTTCTTTTTTTATCTCAATGTAGGCTGTGTGTGGTATTTCAAGCTCCACGTCAAGGGGCTTGTCTATAACCTTCAGCCTGCCTAACCTTTCCGCTTCCTTTAAGAAACTTTCCATAAAAACATTATATTACTTTTTTTCCGGCAGGTAGTAATTGTAGTAAAATATTTAAAATCCAAACAGCGGGGTACTTTAATGCCTAAAAGGACGGATATCAGCAGGATACTTCTCATCGGTTCAGGACCTATAATAATCGGTCAAGCCGCCGAGTTTGACTACTCGGGAACGCAGGGGGCAAAAGCTCTTAAGGAAGAAGGCTACGAGGTAATACTGGTAAACTCCAATCCTGCAACCATAATGACCGACCCTGAGGTGGCTGACAGGACTTACATAGAGCCTTTAATAACTCCCGTTCTGGAAAAAATAATAGAAAAAGAAAGACCTGACGCACTTCTGCCGACGCTTGGGGGACAGACCGCACTTAATCTGGCTATAGACCTGTATGAAAAGGGGATACTGGATAAATACGGCGTCAAAATGATAGGGGCAAACTACGAGGCTATAAAGAAGGCGGAGGACAGGGAGTTATTTAAGGAGGCTATGGAAAGGATAGGTCTCCAGATGCCAAAGAGTGCGGTTGTAAAGTCGGTGGCTGAGGCTATGGAGGTTATAAAGTGGATAGGTTTTCCCGTAATAATAAGACCTTCCTTCACGCTCGGTGGAACGGGCGGTTCCATAGCTTACAACATAGACGAGTTTTATCCGAAGGTTAAAGCCGGTCTTGACGCCTCACCAGTCCACGAGGTACTCCTTGAGGAGAGTGTTATAGGCTGGAAAGAGTTTGAGATGGAAGTGATGAGGGACAAAAACGACAACTGCGTAATAATATGTTCCATAGAAAACCTTGATCCGATGGGCGTCCACACGGGGGACAGTATCACGATAGCTCCGGCTATGACGCTGACTGACAAGGAATACCAGATGCTCAGGGATTACTCAATTGCGGTAATAAGGGAGATAGGCGTTGAGACGGGAGGCTCAAACGTCCAGTTTTCCCAAAATCCGGAAACAGGTCAGTTTTACGTTATAGAGATGAATCCGAGGGTGTCCCGCTCCTCCGCACTTGCTTCAAAGGCTACAGGCTTTCCAATAGCCAAAATAGCGGCAAAGCTTGCTGTAGGCTACACGCTTGACGAACTGCCGAACGACATAACAAAGGAAACGCCTGCCTCGTTTGAACCGACGATAGATTACGTTGTGACGAAAATTCCCAGATTTGACTTTGCAAAATTTCCGGAGACGGAGCCTACGCTTACGACCATGATGAAGTCCGTCGGTGAGGTGATGGCTATAGGCAGGACTTTCAAGGAAAGCCTCCAGAAGGCTTTAAGAAGCCTTGAATTGGGAAGGTACGGCTTTTACATAGGTCTTGAAAAGGAAGGGGACGACAGGGTAAGGGAAAGGATAGCAAATCCCAATGCGGATAGGCTGTGGTACATTGCTGAAGGCTTTAGAAGGGGCTGGTCTGTGGAGGAGATAAACCAGCTGTCCCATATAGATAAATGGTTTCTACACCAGATAAAGGAGATTATAGACCTTGAGAGGGAACTGTCCGGAAAGACGCTTGAAACCATAACGGAAGAGGAGTTAGACAGGGCAAAACAGTGGGGCTTTTCTGACAGGGAACTGGCAAGGCTGTTAAAGACGACGGAAGACAAAATAAGGGAAAAAAGAATGGAAATATCCTATAAGGTGGTTGATACCTGTGCGGCAGAGTTTAAGGCTTACACGCCTTACTTTTATTCTTCTTACGAGAAACCGTTTGGAAGGGTCGGGGAAGACGGAACCGTTAGTTTTGTTCTGGACAGCGAGAATGAAGAGGAGAGGAAATGATGGAAATGGAACCGGACAGACTGCCGAAAGGCAGTAAATTAACTGGTTTGATCACCACAGCTTCCGTAGTTGTGGTTGTTCTTGTGCTGTTTTTACTGATAGCTCCACCTTTCGTGGTAATACCGAGTGGTTATGTCGGCGTAAAGCTCACTTTAGGTAAGGCTGATATGGAGGAGCTTCCTCCCGGACTGAACTTCATAATACCGGCAGTCCAGAGGGTAATAAAGATGTCCGTCAGGACACATTCTTACGACCTGAGGGGAACAAACTCCATAAACTCCCTTTCAAAGGACGGTCTTACGATAAACACCGAACTTACCGTGCTTTACAAAATAATACCTTCAAAGGCGGCTGAGATTTTCGTTGAGTACGGACTTGATTACGAAGACAAGATAATAAAGCCGGTTATACGGTCTGCCGTAAGGGACGTTATAGCCACGCTTGACAGCTCACAGGTTTATCAGGAAAGGGAGTTAATACAGAAAAAGCTTATGGAAAGCGTTTCAAAAGAGTTGGAAAAAAGGTACATACACCTTGACGAGATACTGATAAGGGACATTAAACTGCCAAAAAGGGTGGTTGAAGCGATAGAGCAGAAAAGAAGGGCTTACGAGGAGATGCAAAAGATGAAGTTCGTCGTTGAAAAGGAAAAGCTTGAGGCTGAAAGGAAAAGGGTTGAGGCTCAGGGTATAGCAGATGCAAACAAGATAATAGCCGGCTCCCTAACAAAGGAGTACCTCCAGTGGAAGTTTATAGAAAACATAAAGGCTTACGCACAGGGGGACAACAACACGGTTATTATGATACCTTACGATCAACAGATGACGCCGATTATAAACATACCTAATATAAAAAAGTAGGAGGTCTAAATGGAAAAGGTAGCAACGGTAAAGCTCCTTGAAAACGGGCATTTTTACGGCGAGGTTAACGGGAAGGGTTTTGACCTGACTGCCACAGGCTTAAGGGCTGTTGACCTTATGCTGATATCTGTAGGCTACTGCTTCGGGCTTACTGTGGAGGCTTACACATCACACAAGGGATACAGGATAGAAGACCTGAAGATACAGGTCGTAGGCAGGAAGCACGAAAGGGAAAACAGGTATTCGGAAATAACAATAAAGGTCTCCTTCAGGTCAGACCTTGATCAGAAACAGATAGATAGGATAATGGAAATAGGGAAGCGGGGGTGTACGGTAAGTAATACGATGTTAAAACCACCACAGATAAAAACCGAATTTATACCGGAGTAAGGAGGGCAAGTTATGGATGCACAAACCTTTTTTTTAGGGGTTATTGCAGTATGTATGGTTATTATGACGCTGGGCTTTATCGTTATGTCCATAGTGACGACCATACTGCTGAAAAACATAGTTTCCCTGCTGATACGGATTAATATGGATTACAAGGTAATATCTCCAAAAATCCACCGTATCCTTGAGAACGTGGAATACACCACTTCAATACTGAGTGTTTTTTCCATAGTAAGAAGGAGAAAAAAGTAAGGGGGTAGTTGATGAAAAGGGATTTTTATCTGGTGCTTTCCGGATTTCTGTCGGGCATACTGCTTTCCATAATCCTCTACAGAAGGAGGCAGAGGATACTTGAAAGGCTCAACAGGATAGAAAGCAAGATTAACGCCATTGAGACAAAGAACAGGGTCAAGTCAAAGGTAGGTGAGATAACGGCAGGTATAAGGAAGCTCCTGAAAAGCAGTAAGGGAGTTCCTGCCGAGGAGAAAGAGGATATATTAAAGAAAGTGGAAGAAAAAATAAGAAAACTTGAAGAAATAGTATAAGGAGGAAAAGATGAAAAAAGGAACTCTTGCCATTGTGGTTGGGGTGCTTGCCGGGGCTGTAGGTGCTTACGTTGCCACACAGAGAAGGGACGAGGTACTGCAAAAGCTTAACGAACTCCAGTCTGCCGTTAAACAGGCTGAGCTTACGGGAAAGACGAAGGTGATGGTGTCTGACCTTGTTGAAAGGATAAGGGAACTGGTAAGGAAAGGGGACGAGATGACCAAGGAACAGAGGGAAAAGGTGCTTGAAGAGGTTGAGACCAAGATAAAGAAACTGGAGGAAGTAATAAGGAGAGGCTGAGATTTTAGACAACATTAATCCTTACAACTTCCTGCCTGTAGAGAAAGGTAGGTCTTTATTCTACAATTACTGGGCGGCCTTTTACAGGGCTGTCCTTGATTACTTTTTTAAGGACTTTTCTTACCACGCGGCGGCAATATCGTTTTTTACGCTAATGTCCTTCTTTCCACTACTGCTCTTTTTGACCGTAGGCATATCTTACATAGTGTCCATAAACACGGACGTTATAATCTCCGTTCTCCAGAAGTTTTTTCCTGACATTACACAGCAGTTTTTACAGCTTTTAATAACGCTGGCAGAAAAGAGAAACCTGTTCGGCGTTCTGGGACTTGCAGTGTCGTTTTACTTTGCCACCAGCATATTTACCGCTCTCCATACCGCTTTCGTTTACATATTTGACGGCAGGGAGGAAAGCATAAAGAAAAAGGCTCTGATATACCTGCTGGGCGTACCTGTTTTCACAGTTTTACTCCTTATTATCTACCTTTTCGGCAGTATTGTAGGTATGTTGCTTGATCTGGTAAAAAGCTTCCAGCTGTGGAAGTACGTTGAGGAGGCTTTCGGTCTGGTACATCTGGAGTTTTTACTGGAACTGCTTACAAACGTGGGTATGATAGTCCAGTTTACCGGCTTTCTGATAGTGCTTTTCATACTTTACAAATACCTTGCTCCACATTTGATCTACGATACCAGAATTATTTTTTACGTCTCACTGCTTATAGCCTGCCTGCTTTTTGTCCTTTCACTGCTTTTTAACAAGTACATACTGATAGCCTCAAAGGCAAATCCTATCTACGGGGCACTTAGCGGTATTTTTGCCTTTCTGGCGTGGCTTTACCTGACCTTCGGCGTAATACTGGTAGGAGGAAGGATGATATACTACCTTGAACAGGTGGAAGGTTAGGGGCTGTTCCACTTTTTGTAGGCTATCCTGTCGTAAAGCTGGGGGAACGCCTTTGCCAGCAGTATGAAGTATCTGTACCAGAAAGGGTACGTTATCTCCCTTTTACCTTTCCTGTAAGCTTTGTAAACCGCCTCGGCAAAGCCTTCAGCAGAGCCTCCAAACGGTGTGTCAGGCGGTTTTTTACTTCCCATCGCATTTTTGGAAAAGCCGGTGTTTATCCTGCCGATAATGAGGTTCAAAACCTTAACACCTTCCGGCATAACCTCCGCACGGAGGCTGTCGGAAAATGCGTTCAGTCCGTATTTGGAGGCACAGTATCCTCCCATGTACGGCACGTACAGTTTTCCAGCCACGGAGGACACGTTTATCACCGTCCCTTTCCTTTCCTTCAGGTGGGGTAAAAACAGCTTTGTAAGGCGGACGGGGGTAAAGAAGTTTATCTCAAACAACCTTTTCAGCTGTTCCATGTCCGTCTTTTCCCAGCTTTCGTAAAGTCCTATGCCTGCGTTGTTTATAAGCACGTCTATTTTGAAGCGGTTTTCTTCCACCGTTTTGTAAACCTTTTCCACCTCCTCCTCCCGGGACAGGTCTGCCTGAATGTGGAAGTCCAGCAGGTCTTGGACAGGCGTCCTTGAAACGCCGAGGACGGTAAAGCCTTCCTTTTTAAACTTTTCCGCAAGAGCCTTTCCCAGACCTTTTGACGCTCCCGTTATAAGCACCGTTTTTCCCATTTTCCGCTCCTTTTTTGGTTGAATTAATATACCATCTGATAAAATATCTTCCTAACAAAATTTTAGAAAGGTGGGAAGATGAACAGCCTGCTTAAAAACCTGAAGCCTTATCCTATGGAGGAGTTAAACCGGCTTAAAGCACAGCTGAAGGAAAGGGGAATAAAGATATACGACTTTGGGACAGGTGATCCGAAGGAACCTACAGACCGTAGAATAAGGGAGGCTTTAATAAACGCCGTTCCTGAGGTAAGCCAGTATCCTTCCGTTTACGGAAAAAGGAAGCTCAGGCTTGCGGCGGCAAACTGGCTTGAAAGAAGGTTTGGGGTAAGGCTTGATGCTGACAGCCAGATAATACCTTCCAATGGCTCAAAAGAGGCTATCTTCCACTTCCCTCTCGTCTTTATAGATACGGACATGCCTGAAAAAAGCAGGGTCGTTTTCGGCACACCTGCGTATCCGGTTTATGAAAGGGGAACGCTCTACGCCGGAGGGAAGCCGACACCTGTCCCGCTGAAGGAGGAGGACGGTTTTCTCCTCAGGTTGGACAGGCTTGACAGGGGAATACTGGAGGAGACAAGGATAGTATGGATAAACTATCCGCACAATCCTACAGGTGCTACCGCCTCCCTCCAGTATTATGAGGACACGGTAGGCATATGCAGGGAGTACGGTATTATACTCTGCTCTGACGAGTGCTACACGGAAATATACTTTGACAGGAAACCGCCGTCAGCTCTTCAGGTAGGGACGGAAGGGGTGGTTGCCTTCCACTCCCTATCAAAAAGGAGTGGTCTTACAGGCTACAGAACCGGCTTTATTGCAGGGGACAGGGATTTAATAGCTGAATACAGGAAGGGAAGGGCTTCCTTCGGGGTTGCAACGCCGGACTTTATACAGGAGGCGGCGGCTGTAGCCTGGTCTGACGAGGAACACGTGGAGGAAAGGAGGCGGATATTCAGGGAAAAGAGGGAGATTTTCCTTGATTTCTTCCGCCGTATCGGTCTTGAGTTTTTAAGTCCTGAAGCGACCTTTTATTTCTGGGTGAAGGCTCCTGCAAACAGGACAGGTGAGGAGTACGCAAAACACCTGCTTAACTACGGGATAGTCGTTTCTCCCGGTGTAAACTTCTGCTCCGGTCTTGAGGTTATGGAAGGCAGATGCTCATCTCCTTACTTCAGGATAGCACTTGTGCCTACGGTTGGGGAATGTAAGGAAGCTGTAAAAGTGTGGGAAAAAGCTCACAGGGAGTTTCTGTAAATGGTGGGCCCGGGAGGACTCGAACCTCCGACCGGACGGTTATGAGCCGTCTGCTCTAACCAACTGAGCTACGGGCCCAATTAAGAAGGGAGATAATAATATATCTTTTCTTCCCTATAAAGTCAATAGTTTACGCTTCTTCTATGAACCTTTTTAACTGCTCCGGCAGTTCAGCCTCTATGTCCTTTATCTCACCGTCCGATACGTGTCTTTTTATTACTCTTAAAACTGCCTTTATAGCCTCTTTAGCCTGCTCCTCGCTACCAAAGTCCTTTGCGGCAGTTCTCCTGTCTTCCTCTATTACGGCTCTTACCAAGTCGTCAACGTGTTTTATGGACTTGTCCGGACTTTCGTGTATCCTCCAGCCGTCCACCGCTATAGCCTTGACGCACATCGGGAGTTGTGCCAGCAGGTCAAGGAACTCTTCAGGGGTAAGCCTTTTCCTTAAGGCGTGTAAAACAGCCCTTAAAACTCTACCTGCCCTGTCCTTGTCCTGAGGGTCTCCCAGCTCTTCAGCCAGCTCTTTCAAAAACTGGTTTCCCTTGTGGACGTACTTTTCAAACTTCATCTCCTTCCCTCCTTCTTTTCTTAAAGGGAAGTAAAATATAGAGGTTTTTTTGGGAAGATCAACACTTTCAGACGGTTATGAAAAGCCTGTCGTTTATCCTTTTTTCCTTCAAAACTCCCTTTTCAAGGAGGCTGTTTATCCTTTCTACAGTTTCGCCGTCAAAAACGGCTTTTGCGTCCTGAAGTGTGAAAGGTCTTCTTCTGAAGGTGTTTATTATCTGGCTTTCCGCCAGTGAGACCTTACCTTCACTGCCTTCCCTCCCTCCGGTTATCACGTTGACCTCGGTTCCTTTGAAAAACGCACCTATGGTGAAAAGCTCACTGTCGGTAAGGGGGTTTACTCTGTAAGCGGGAGGTCTGTCAACCGTTCCTATGTCTATCCTGTCCGGCTTTATCCTTTCCACCACCTTGGCAAGCCTTTTTATGTTTTCCATACTGTCGTTAACGTCCCTGACGAACAGCACCTCAAGAATAAGCTGTCCGCCGTACTCCTTCCTGAAGCTTTCAAGACCTTTGATTATGCTTTCAAGACTTATCCCTTCCGCCGGTCTGTTTACCTTACGGAAGGTTTTTCCGTCCGCACCGTCAAGGGATATTTTTACCGCATCAAAAAGCTTCAGGGCTTCCCTGACGGCAGGTCTGTCTATGGTTGAGCCGTTTGACAGTATGAGTAGTTTTGACTTTCCCTTTATCTTTCGTATTTCTTCAGTTAGCTCCTTCAGGTAAGGGTAAAGGGTAGGCTCACCGCTTGCTGTGATGGTTATAACTTCCGGTTTTACGCCTTTTTTTAAAAATTCTTTTAACTCTTTTATTATTTTTTCAGGGGAAGCAGGTTTCGGAATTGTATTTACAGGCTTTCCCTTTCCTATCTCGCAGTAGAGACAGTCAAAATTACACACCTTTCTTTCGGGAAAAAGGTCTATACCTAAAGAAAGACCAAACCTGCGGGAATTAACGGGTCCAAAAATATGATCCATGCCATTCACCTTTTTTGAAAAGTGGAACATTTATATTATAATTCTTTTGATCTTTTGCAAGGAAAGGAAAATGCTTCGGATTTTTATCTTTTTGTTAACGGCTTTGTGGCTGGGAACGGCACAGGCAGAGGAAGGGCTTGAGCCTGAAGAGGTGGGAAAACAGGTATTGACGGCACTTAAAGGCTCTTCCGTCCTGAACAGCCATAAATTTTTGCCTGAAAAGAAAAAGGGCATAAAGATAGACCTTTTCAGAAAGTCCATCATAAGGGAAAGGGTAAGGCTGTTCAAACGGAAGGGAATGAAAAGGATAGCCTTTTATATGGAAAGGGGTAAGAAATACCTGCCGATAATAAAGGAGGTTTTTGACAGACACGGCATACCTGACGAGCTGGTATTCCTTCCTATAATAGAAAGCCACTTTAACATAAACGCAAGGTCAAGGGCTGGAGCAGGCGGTCTGTGGCAATTTATGCCACACACGGCAAAGGCTTACGGACTGCGTATAGACAGGTGGATAGACGAAAGGTACGACCTTGAGAAGTCAACGGAAGCGGCGGCACTTTACCTGAAAGACCTTTACACCATATTTGAGGACTGGGGTCTTGCCCTTGCAAGCTACAACACAGGGGAAGGGGTTATTATCAGGAAGATAAACAAGTACGGCGGTATTAACTTCTGGGATATAGACGAGTACCTTTCAAGGGAAACGAGGAACTACGTTCCTAACTTCCTTGCCTTCGTAATAGTGGTTAAGGAGATGCTTGAGAAGGAGAACTTTGATTACTTCCACAGGGAGATAGACGTGCTGAAGGTGGACAGACCTGTGTCCCTCCAGTACATAGCCTCCCTTACAGGTCTGCCTCTTGAGGAGTTGAAAAGGCTCAATCCACACCTGAAAAAGGGTATTACTCCGCCGTATCCGGGCGTGTTTAACATATACCTGCCTTACGGCTACAAAAACTACGTCAGGTCAGCGTTAAACAGGTCTCCGTTAAAGTCCTTCCTTGCACTTGAAAGGTACGTGGTTAAGGAAGGGGATACTCTTGAAAAGCTGGCTGAAAGGTTCCGTACCTCAGTAAACTACCTGAAGACGGTAAACGGTCTGAAGGACGGCAGGCTGAAGGCAGGGAAGGTAATAAAAGTCCCTTCCTTCATCAAAGCCTATCCCATGTACTACAGGGGAATAATAAACCTTACGGACTACAGCATACGGAAGATAGTTTACAGGGTTAAGGAAGGGGAGACACTTTCCCAGATAGGTAAAAAGTTCGGCGTGTCCGTTGAGGAGATAAAAAGGTGGAACAGGATAGACGGGGAAGTATCTCCAGACCAAAAACTGGTAATCTACAAAAGGACTGTTGGGGACGGGCTTAAGAAAAGGAACGTTAAGGCACTTAAAAGAATGGTAAAGAAAAGAAAGAAGAGTCGTGTAAGGTAGATGACGGAAAGGTTCAAAAGGAAGTTTAGGGACTTAACGGAGCCACACAAAATACACCAGAAGCTTGGAAACTTTTTAGAGTTCCTTGAAGACATTATCGTCCTGATACTGCTTATGCTCCTGTTTGTCCTCAGCATATTTGCACTTTACGACATATACCTTGCTCTGGTAAAGGTAAAAACCAAAGTTTACGACCTTATACCTAAGTTTATATACCTGTTCATACTGATAGAGTTGTTCAGGCTAACAATCGTTTACCTGAAGGAAAGGAGGATTGATACCTCCCTGATAGTGAAAACCACGCTCATAGCCGTTTTGAGGGAGATAATCATAAAAGCTCCACACTTCCAGCCACTTGATTACTTCGGCATAGGCTTTTTAACGCTCATACTTGCGTTAATGTACTACGTGCCTAAATACATATTCGTTTCTGAAGCGGAGTTTGAGATAAAGCAAAAGCCAAAAACAAGAAGGATAAAAACGGGCAGGTCTATAAAAAGGATAATAAAGGTCAAAAGGGGTAAGTAAGACAGTTCAGATGGAAAGGATTTACGGGGCGGTAGGCTCCTATCCGGAATACCACACCGCATCAAAGCTTAAACCACCGCTGACTGTTATCACAGACAGTCTTAAAAGGTCAAAACTGTTTGCACACGACCTAAAGGTATATCTGGACTACCTTAAAAAGGACTGTCCTGTGGTTGAACTGCCGGAGGAGGTGGAAAAGGGAGACCTTGAAAGCAACATCAGGAAAAACTACGCACTTTACCTTATCCACACAGGAAAGCCTGCGTATCTGGTGGGAACAAAAAAATCTTTCCTCCAGCCTGCGGTAGGAAGGGAGGAATACCTTTCATTCGTCCTTACAGTCGCCGAAGGCAGGGAAATACCGAGGGATTTAATAATAGAAAG
Organism: Aquificota bacterium; assembly: GCA_013153765.1. Lineage (GTDB taxonomy): Bacteria > Aquificota > Aquificia > Aquificales > Hydrogenothermaceae > Persephonella_A. The sequence goes on along the minus strand of JAADDT010000025.1, from coordinate 2,250 downwards.
ACTGGTTAAAAACGGCTTTTTAAGGGTTGACAGGGTGGAAAACACCGGTGAGTTTTCTGTGAAAGGTGGTTTTATAACGGTAAACCTGCCTTTTACCGGCGTTGTGGAGATAGACCTGTTCGGGGACACTGTGGAAAGCGTATACCTACGCTCACTGCTTGGAACAAGAAAAAAAATAGAAAAGGTTGACCTGTTTCCCATAAACAGCCTTGAAGGGGATTTGCCTTTAAAGGCTCTGGTAAAAGACTGGCAAAAGGTTTTTATCAACCTGCCTGCGGAAGGGGAAGGGGATACGGTGTTTTACACCTTCGGCAGAAGGGAAGGCTCAAAACCGCCTTCGGAAGGGGAAAGCTACAAAAAAGTGGTACTGCCTTTAAGACAACCTGTTGTCTTACCTGAAGAAAAAACGGTTTTCCTTACGGGGGAAGAAAAGACCTTCCAGACGGAGTTTGAGGTTTTTCAGGAAGGGGACTACATAATACATCAGGACTACGGTATAGGCATATACAGGGGGATAGAGACCAGAGAGATAAAGGGGAAGGTTTACGACTTTATGGTGCTGGAGTATGCTGGAGGGGAAAAGATATACGTGTCTTACCTCCACTTTGACAAAATCTTCCCTTACAGGACGGAAGGTAGCGTCGTACTTGACAGCATAGGTGGTGCGTCGTGGAGAAACCTGAAAAGGAAGGTTAAAAACTCCCTTAAAAAAGTGGCTAAAGAGCTGGTAAGACTGTACGAAAGGAGGCAGACCAGCCAAAGACAGCCTTACACCATAGACCGGGAATTGATGGAAGAGTTTGAAAGCTCCTTCCCGTTCGTTGAGACCGCAGACCAGCTGAAAGCCATACAGGAGGTAAAGAAGGACCTTACCTCAAGCCGTCCTATGGAAAGGGTCGTCTGCGGTGATGTTGGTTTCGGCAAGACGGAGGTGGCACTCCGCTCCGTGTTTATAGCGGTTTTAAACGGAAAGCAGGTGGCAGTCCTGACGCCGACCACAGTCCTGTCCTTCCAGCACTACAGGAACTTTAAGGAAAGGCTTGAACCTTTCGGCATAAAGGTTGAAAACCTGTCCCGTCTCAAAAGCAAAAAGGAAGTGGCGGAGGTACTTGAAAGGCTGGAGAAGGGGCAGGTTGACGTTGTTGTTGGGACGCACAGGCTACTTCAGGAGGACGTAAGGTTTAGGGATTTGGGACTTCTGGTTATTGACGAGGAACACAGGTTTGGCGTAAGGGCGAAGGAAAAGATAAGGCAGATGAAAACGGACGTTGACACGCTTTACCTTACTGCAACGCCAATACCAAGGACTTTAAGTATGGCACTTTCCGGTCTGAAGGATTTATCCGTCATAAAAACTCCACCTGAAGGTAGGCTTGAGACAAAGACCTTCGTCTCTCCTTACAGCGAAAAGGTGATAAGGGAGGCTGTGGAGAGGGAGATAAACAGGGGCGGTCAGGTTTTTTACCTCCACAACAGGATAGACACCATTCAGGCAAAGGCTGAAAGCTTGAGGAAGGCTTTTCCAGAATGTAGGGTGCTGGTGGCACACGGAAAGATGAAGCCTAAACAGATAGAAAAGGTAATACTGGACTTTATGGAAGGAAAAGGGGACATACTGGTAGCCACCTCCATAATAGAGACCGGAATAGACATTCCATCTGCAAACACGCTGATAATAGAAAGGGCTGACCTGTTTGGACTTGCACAGCTTTACCACCTGCGGGGAAGGGTAGGCAGGGGCAACAGGCAGGCTTACTGCTACCTGCTCGTACCTGAAAAGGTGTCGGAAAAAGGGGAGAAAAGGCTTGAGACTATTATGCGTCTTACACGTCCCGGCTCAGGTCTTAAAATATCCGTTGAGGACATGAAAATCAGGGGGGCAGGGAACATTCTTGGGGTTGAACAGAGCGGACACATAAAGGCGGTAGGATACCAGATGTACCTGAAGCTCCTTCAGGAGGCTATAAACGAGGAAAGGGGAGGCGGTGAAAGGCAGGTGCAGGTCGTACTGAAGGATTTCAGTCCCATACCTGAAGGTTTTATAGACAGTGCTGAAGAAAGGATGAACCTTTACCTTACCGTATCAAAGGCGGAAACCGTCGGTGAGATAGAGGAGATAAAACAGTACCTCCACAGTTTTTACTCCGGTCTGCCGGAAGCCTTCAACAGGTATCTGGAGGTGCAGAAGCTAAAGAAGGTAGCCGGCAGGGTAGGTGTTGGTAAGGTGGAGGTGGGGAAAAGCTCCCTTTT
>JAADDT010000084.1 GCA_013153765.1 Aquificota bacterium | reverse complement strand
GAAGGCTTGAGGAGGACTGTAAACTGGTACTTGGAAAATAGGGACTGGCTGAAAAACGTATCGGTTGAAGAGGGAAAGGAGAATATTTAAAGGGTTCTAATACGTACCTTATTTTTAGTAATGGTGATGAACCTGTTGTAAAGCTCTTTATCGTATTTATCTACCAGTGAAACCACAGTATCTCCAATCTCTAAATAATCTTCAGGTTTGTACCTTATGTAAATTACGCCATTTATATTTTCTTTTAGAGAGAAAGCCCATGTGCCAAAGTCAGAGTCTTCAGTAAGTATTACCGCCTTCAGCTTTTTAGCTAAACGGATCACTTCATAATCGGAAATGCCCCTGTGGAAGTCCGTAAGGGACACAACATCAACATTTTTACTTTTCAGATATTGTACGATTTTATAGTTAACGTTTTCATCTGCTAAAATTTTGACCTTCAACCAGTTCCCTGCCTTTAATCACGTCTGCTGAATAGGAGATGGCGGCCAATATATCTTCTTTCGTCAGGTTAGGATAAAACTCCAAAAGCTCCTCTATGGACAGCCCTTCCCCAAGTTTTTCCAGTATTAGCTCAACAGGTATTCTTGTTCCCTTAATCCGTGGTTTGCCCCTTAACACGTTAGGGTCTGAAACTATCCTGTCCCTGTAGTCCATCTCTTGTCCCCTGACTGAACTTTGTTTATTAATATGTGGTGTCAAAAACTCTTTTCAAGGTACTCGTTTAAAAATCTTGCGGTGAGGGAAGGGTTTTCAAGCTTTATTCTGTCAAGCTCCTTAAAGCTTACCGTTTTAAGCCTTTTCAAGTCCCTTATGCTGGAGTAAGGCAGGTTTGACCTTTTTTTTGAGCAGGTGGTACACACAACTCCTCCTTCCTGAACGGAAAGGAGGCGGTAGTTTTTGCCGTTTACCTTCCTGCCACACCGGACGCACCTTTCAACCTCCGGAAATACACCTGACAGGTAAATCAGTTTTGCAAGGAAGTTTGCCGTAAAGGTCTGTCTGTTTTCCGTTTTGGTAAGGTAGTAAATGGATTTTTTCAAAAACACGAACACCTTTTCGTCAGGGTATATTACGAAGCGGTTAAACAGGTCTAAAAGCCTGTATCCGGTATAAAACCGCTCCACGCTTTGTGCCAGCTCCCTTCCAATAGGAACGGACTTTTCAACCTCTTTTATGGAGAAGTTTTCCCTCCTTTTGACGAAAACTCCCTTGAACCACGTGAAAGGCTCTGACACCGCCAAAAACGGAGATTTTAGCCTCTGTCCCTGTTTTATGTATATGTTTTCCTTCCCCTGTTTTTTCATATATACGGTAAGGGACAGGTCGTAATCTCCCACAGCAGACCTTCTTAAAACTATAGCCTCGTCCTTCAGCATACATCCAACCTTTTGAAAAAAATCAGAGATAATAATATATTGGTTATTGCTTTTATTACAAATGTTCAGGGAGTAAAAATGAAAAGGGTTTTTTTACTGCTTTTTCTGATAATTCCCCTTGTCTATTCCTGCCAGAGGATAGATGCGTCAAATCCTGACGACATGCTGATAGTTTCAGCCCAGCTTGGTGATGTGGAAAGGGTAAAGCTTGCCCTTGCAAAGGGAGCTGACGTGAACGCACAGGACGATAAGGGAGGTACTGCCCTCCACTGGGCGGTTTTTTATGGACACGGTGATATTGTCCGTTTACTGCTTATGCACGGAGCAAATCCTGACATAAAGGACAGGAACGGCATTACTCCCGTTGACGTGGCAAGGATTAACGGTAGGAAGGAGATGCTGAAAATACTTGAGGAGTTCAGGCAGAAAAGGTAGCTACTTTTCCCCCCAGCTGTCCCCAACGCGTATCTCAAAACTGACAGGCACTTTTTTTAGAAGAAGGCTACCTGCCTTTTCCATACTTTCACCGAGGGTCTTTTTGACCTTTTCAACCTCCCTTTCGTCCGCCTCAACGATTATCTCGTCGTGTACCAGATTTACTATCTGTCCCCCACCGTTTCCCTTCAGTTTGCCGAAGAAGACGACAGCCATCTTAAGTAAATCACTGCCCGTTCCCTGTATGGGAAAGTTTACCGCCTCTGTAAAACGGCTTACGACCATTTTCCTTCCCAGCAGTGAGTACACCTCAATCTGGCGTTTTTTATGTAGCATTTCCTTAACACGGTCGTGCCATTCCCTAAAACCGGTGTATATCTGGAAAAACCTGCTGTGGAACTGTTTCGCCTCCTGAAGGGTAATGTTTATCCCGTAATTGCTCCTTGCGTATTCCATCAGGGATTGGGGCGATATGCCGTATATTAAACCGAAGTTTATAGCCTTTGCCATCTGCCTTTCTTCCCCTGTAATGCTTTCATAATCCTTGCCCAGTATGAGGGAAGCGGTGTATCTGTGGAGGTCTTTTCCCTCCCTGAAAGCCTGTATCATCTTTTCTTCGTTTACGAATTCAGCTCCTATCCTTAACTCTATCTGGGAGTAGTCTGCTATCACTAACTTTTTACCTTCAGGTGCTTTGAAAAGCCCCCTTAACTCTCTGGTAATGTTCTGGAGGTTAGGTCTGGAGGAAGCCATTCTGCCTGTAGGTGCCCCTATCTGTCTGAACTGGGTGTAAACTCTCCCATTTACGGTGTGTTCTTTCAGTTCTTTAAGCTTGTCAAGGGTTTTTTTCATAGACCTTATGTGCAGAAGGTCAGAGACCTCCTTCCTGTCTTTGTATTTTTTTAAAGCCCTGTCCTGTGATGATGGAGAGCCTTTTTCCGTTTTCGGTAGCTGTAGCTTCAGCTTTGAGGTAAGCCAGTTTCCAACCTGTGCCGGTGAAAAAGGGTCAACGGCGTATTTCCTTACAAACTCTATGTAAGACCTCTGGTAATCTGAAGATACTTCCTTAAGCTGTTTTTCAAGAAGGTTTCCGTCTATAGGCATTCCGGTTATCTCTATCTTTACAAGCTCCGGCAGGAAAGCCATTTCCAGAGCCCCCACAGGATTTACCAGCCCAAATATCCGGTTAAGCTCCCCTGTGGCTTTGTGTGGTGTGTTGATTTTGTTCAGCCTGTCCCTTAAAACGGGAAATATTTCCCTCAAAACAGCCACA
>JAADDT010000103.1 GCA_013153765.1 Aquificota bacterium | reverse complement strand
GGCTGGTTTTTTTAGGCGTGGCAACAAAGGAAGGGGGGAAAATTCCCGGATACAACGCCGTCTCACGGCTTAATTTTGACCTGAAAAAGTATGCCGAAGAAAAGGGTCTGTTCGTTATGGTCTCACGGGAGGACAAGGATTTGGAGACAATCGTCCGCTTCGTTAAAGGCATATCCGAAAGGACGAAAACCGTCCTGATGAAGATAGACAAAAAAACTTACCTTTCTCCGTTCATAGGGCTTTTTGGACTGGTTGTTATTTTCCTTGCTTACCTTTCCCGCCGTTTCGTTGCAACCGCAACGCTTGTTTTACTCCTTCCATTTTACTCCCATGCCGGCGAAACTCTGGGCTACTTTTATTACCTGATAGGCAGTTATGAAAGGTCTGCCGTAGAGTTTTTGAAGGAAAAGACGCCGAAAAACCTTTACAACGCAGGGCTTTCCTATTACAGGGCAGGGGAGTACGACAGGGCACAGTCCTTGCTGAAGCAGGTTAACACGGAGGACTGGGAGCTGAAGAAAAAGGTTTTATACACGCTTGCACTTACCTATCTGGCAAAGAAGAATTACGCCGAAGCGGGAAGGATTGCTGAAGAGCTTGCAGGAATGTATCCGCAGGACGGAAGGGTCAGAAAGCTTTACCATTTTACCAATATGGTGTTGAATATGGATAGGAAGGAGGAAAGGGAAAAAACGGTGGTAAAGATAAAGGAAAGGCGGTCAAAACAGCCGAAAACCTCACCTTCCCAGATAGGGGGGAAAAATCCCTGGTAAAAGGAGACAGGTATGGAAGTAATACAAAAAATCAGGAACGAGATAAAAAAGGCTATCATCGGTCAGGAAAAGATGATAGACGCACTTCTGATAGGTCTGATCACCGAAGGGCACATCTTAATAGAGGGTATTCCGGGGGTGGCAAAAACGACCGCCGTAAAAACCTTGGGCAAAGTCCTTAACCTGAACTTTAAGCGTATCCAGTTTACGCCAGACCTGATACCTTCGGACATACTGGGAGGTGAGATTTACATAATAGAGAAGGACGAATTCAGGGTTAAAAAGGGTCCTATCTTTACAAACCTGCTTTTAGCTGACGAGATAAACAGGGCACCGGCTAAAGTCCAGTCAGCACTCCTTGAGGCTATGCAGGAAAGACAGGTAACAATCGGCGAAGACACCTTTCCACTGGACGAGCCTTTTCTGGTGATGGCTACCTTAAATCCTATAGAGGAGGAAGGCGTTTACAACCTACCGGAGGCACAGCTTGACAGGTTTTTAATGAAGGTGGTAATAGACTATCCCTCAAAGGAGGAAGAATACAAAATACTAAAGCTGGTGGCACAGCAGGAAGGGATAGCGAACGACACTGTGGAAAAGCCGGCTGAACCGGAGCAGGTGGCAACAAAAGAGGACATACTTGCACTGAAAAAAAGGCTTAAAGAGATACACATAGACAGGGAGGTTGAGGAATACATAGTAAACCTTACGATGGCTACGAGGGAGCCGGAAAAGTACGGCATACCGTCAGAATACATCAGGCTTGGCTTAAGTCCGAGGGCTACCATAAACCTTTACAAGGTGGCAAAGGCTGTGGCACTGCTTAAAGGTAAGGACTACATTTCTCCCTCCGATATCCTGACTTACATAAAGGACGTTTTCAGACACAGGTTTTTGGTCTCCTTTCAGGCGGAGGCTGAAGGGATTACCACAGACCACGTCGTTGACATGATAGTTGAAAAAGTTCCTATGCCTTAAGGTGTTGCGGTGGTTGACAAAAGCAGAATAATAACCATAAAGATAAAGCAGAAGGTTTTAAGCCTGATAGAGGGAAGGCATCAGGTACTTAAGTTCGGTGAAGAGGACGACCTGAAAAACATCAGGGAATACACTTACGGGGACAACGTAAAAAGGATAAACTGGATAATAACGGCAAAGGAAAAAAAGCCGTACGTGGTGGAAAGGGAGGAGCTGAAAAGCCAGAACATTATCGTCTGCCTTTTTGTTGATCAGGAGTTCCTGTTTAAAAACAAACTGGACAAGCTAATTGAGGTTTACGGAATAATAGGCTACTCCGCACTTTACCAGAGGGACAGGCTTTTTACATACATCTTTGGTGAAGGTTTGGAAAAAGAATACAAACACAGGAACCTTCCATCTACGGTTGATCAGGTGATAAGGGAGATTTACTCTATGGACTTGAAAAACAAAAGGCTTGACCTTACAGACCTTGAGGGGGTGCTTGCAAAACACAAACGGTCTTTGGTGGTGCTGATAGGGGACTTTTTTTACCGTGTAAACCTGCTGAAGATAGCATCAAAACACAAGGTAAAAATAATAAAAATCAGGGACAGGGACGAGGAAAATCCGGAAAACTACACAGGCTACCAGTTGAAAAGTTTTGACGGGAAGAAAAAGATACCTTATCTGGTAAAGCCTATGGTAAAAACATACAGGAGCAACCTGCAGAAGATAGAACGATACTTAAGACAACAGATTGTCTTAAAAAAAATACCGTCAAAGACAATATATACTCACGAAGAGCCTCTGGTAAAACTGAAAACGCTGTTTAGTTAGGCTTGTCCGTGCCGTAGAAAGTAAGCTGTTTAGGAACTTTTTCCAAGTATATGGAACGGCTTGGGAATGCGAATGAAGAGCCGTTTTTCTCCACTATTTCCATTATTTTCAGGTTGACGTCTTCCTTTATTGCCATGTATTCTTCCCAGTTTGCGGTGTTCGTGTAAGTGTATATGAAGATGTCAAGGGAGCTGTCGTTAAACTTGTCAAAAAATACCAGCAAGGAATGTTTTTTTGATATTCCCGGGTGGTTAAGGAGCATCTCTCTTATCTCTTCCACTATCTTTTTGACCGTTTCGCCGGGGGTGTCGTAAACCAGACCTATAGTCATCTGGATACGCCTAACGTCCCTTCTGGAGAAGTTTTCTATCGGGTTGTTTGCTACGTACTGGTTCGGGACTGTGACCAGAGCCTTTTCAAAAGTCCTTATCTTGGTCGTTCTCATACCGAGGTCTTCAACGATGCCTTCCACAGAGCCTACCTTGACCCATTCGCCTATTTTCAGGGATTTGTCAGCCAGTATGGTAA
>JAADDT010000112.1 GCA_013153765.1 Aquificota bacterium | reverse complement strand
TGATTACGCACAGGATTAGCCTCTTACTGGCATTACTGCTTTTTTATACGGCTTTTGGTGAGGAGATTACGGACAGGCTGGAGATTTACGTGAACGAGGAAATGCTTACGAAAGACGAAGGCTTTAAAAGGGAGCTGGAGCGGTGTTTCAGGGTTGCTGAAAAGCACGTAAAAACGCCGGAGCTTGAAAAGGAACTCAAAAAAGCCGGCTGTGATACCGTTTTTGAGGAATACGAAAAAATAGTTGAAAAGGCAACGGAACGGTACCACAAAGAGATAGACAGGGATTACTCCCAGATACTAAAACGGTACAGGGAAAAACTGCTTGCATACAGAAAGGAAAACCTGAAGGTATCCGTCAGGAACTTTGCTTTTGGGAAGGACAGGTATTCCTTCATAATGGTTGAAAAGCCTGTGGACGCAAAGGATATCTGGGTTGAGGTGGAAGATAAAAGGCTTCCTTTCTGCAAAACTGACAGGGGTAAGCTGTTCTTCCTCCCTTACGACGGCGGTGGCAGTCTGTCCATAGTTGTGGAGGAGGAGGACGGCTACAGGGAAAGGATAGGATACTCGGTTGAAGGCAGGTTTGAGCCGTTTAAACCGTCTGTGGAAAGGGACAGGGTGGTTCTGCCCTCTCCCGTTTACAGAGCTTACCTTACGTTTGGTAAGCTAAAGAAGGAGTTTCTCTCTTACGGAAAGGAAAACGGGTGTGCAATCCCGTCCATGCCTGTGGAAAGGAAGCCTGACGGCGTTTTTGTTGAAATTCCTGCCGAAAGGGGAATAAAAACCTACAGGGTGTACGGAAGATGATAATAGCCATAGACGGTCCTGCCGGCTCGGGAAAGTCCACCATTGCCAAGATGCTTGCAAAGGAGCTTAAGTTTACTTACATAGATACGGGAGCGATGTACAGAGCTGTAGCTCTGAAAGTAAAGCTGTCCGGCGTAAGCCCGCAGGACGAGGAGGCGGTCCTTAATCTGATGGAAAAAACGGAAATAAAACTTCTGCCGGCAGAATGGGGAGTAAAGGTTCTCCTTGACGGCAAAGATGTTTCCCAGCTTATAAGGACTGAAGAGATTGGGAAAATAGCCTCCCTGATAGCAAGGCTTCCACAGGTTAGAAAAAAACTGGTCAAACTCCAGAGGGAGCTGGGAACAGCCTCAAAAAACGCCGTGATAGAGGGAAGGGACACGGGAACGGTAATATTTCCCGATGCAGACCTGAAGATATTTATGACCGCATCGCCGGAAAAAAGAGCCCAGCGGAGGTACAGGGAGCTTTCGGAAAAAGGGTTTACCGTTGATTACGAAAGTATTCTAAAGGAGATAAGGGAAAGGGACAGGCTTGACGAAACCAGAAAGGACAGTCCGCTGAAACCTGCTCCCGACTCTATCGTCATAGATACTACGGATAAAAACCTGCAGGACGTTTTTCTAAGCGTTCTAAAACTGGTTAGGGAAAGGCTTTAGTCCCTGACGACAACGCTGGCAAACCTGTCTTTCAGCCTTTTACCGAACTTATTTAACTTGTCTTTCGGATAGCCTGTTTTTGACTTGTATTTCTCATCTACTAACGTTTCTGCGGGGTGGAAATTTTGAATAGCATACCTTTTGGCTCCCTTTATCAGGTTTACTATTTTCAATAGGTCAGAATACTGTAAAATCCCTTTTACCAGCGTTGTTCTGAACTCGTGTTCTATTCCTGATTGGATTATTAGCTTTATTGATTTTATTATTTTTTCCCTGTCCACCTCCACGCCGGCTATCTGGCTGTACTTTTCAATGGGAGCTTTAACGTCCATCGCCACAAAATCAACCAGCTTCCTTTCTATCAGGGTTTTCAGCATTTCCGGGTTTGAGCCGTTCGTGTCAAGCTTTGTGTAAAATCCCATTTTTTTTATCCTTTTCAGGAAGTCCGGCAGGTCCGGGAATATGGTAGGCTCTCCTCCGGTAATGACAACGCCCTGTAGCTTGCCTTTCCTTTCCGCAAGGAAGTTAAACACCTCCTCCTCTTCCATCGTTTTCTGGAAGTAAGCAGGAAGCACCAGCTCCCTGTTGTGGCAGTAAGGACACCTGAAATTACAGCCCTGCACGAAAACGACAGCTGACATCTTTCCCGGGTAGTCTATCATTGAAAACTTCTGTATTCCGGCTATTTTCATCTTTAACCTGCCTTATTTAAAAAGGCCTCCCGGGGAGGGAGGAAGGGGGAGAGGGGGGAGAAAACACTGCGGTCAAGCAGTAGCGAGCCTGTAGCCTTTTCTATCCTTAAACTCCTCTTTTTTGCCGTTGTTCCAGTTTCTTACAGGTCTGAAGTATCCTACTATGCGGGAGTAAACTTCCGTCTCCTCTCCACATTCGGGACAGGTATGGTGTTCTCCCGATATGTATCCGTGTCCCGGACAAATGCTGAACGTCGGCGTCAGTGTGAAGTAAGGCAGACGGTAGTTTTCACACACCATCTTAACGAAGTTTTTAACCGCTTCTCCGTCCGAAATGTTCTCCCCTAAAAAGAAATGTATGACCGTACCGCCTGTGTATCTGGTCTGGAGGCTGTCCTGATGTTCAAGCAGGAAAATAGGGTCTTCACAGTAGTTTACCGGCAGGTGGGTAGAGTTAGTGTAGTAAGGTGATGCCCCGTTCCTGTAGTTCTCCTCGTTGGCAACGGTAATGTCCGGATACTTGGACTTGTCCAGTTTTGCCAGCCTGTAGGCGGTTCCCTCCGCAGGAGTGGCCTCTAAATTGTAGTTATTTCCCGTTTCAAGCTGGAACTTGACCAGCTTTTGGTTTATAAAATCAAGCACTTTTTCTGCAAACTCTTTTCCCCTTTTATCGGCTATACTTTCACCGAACAGGTTTATACAGGCTTCGTTCATACCGATAATGCCTATTGTGGAAAAGTGGTTTTTCCAGTATTCTCCGGTCTGTGCCTTTATGCTTCTTAAATAAAACTTGGAGTAAGGGTACAGTCCCTTTTCCGTCAGTTCTTCCAGAAACTTCCTTTTCGTTTCAAGGCTTTCCTTTGCCAGCTCAAGCAGGTAGTTTAGCCTGTCCATAAACTCCTCTTCGTTTTTTGAAAGGTAGCCGAGCCGTGGAAGGTTTATGGTGACGACGCCTATAGAACCTGTGAGAGGGTTTGCACCGAAAAGTCCGCCGCCCCTTTTCCTCAATTCCCTAACGTCCAGCCTTAGGCGACAGCACATACTCCTTGCGTCGTTCGGGTCAAGGTCGGAGTTTACGAAGTTTGCAAAGTAAGGTATTCCATACCTGCCTGTCATTTCCCATAGCTTGTCGTAGGCAGGGTTGTCCCAGTCAAAGTCTTCCGTAATGTTATAGGTAGGTATTGGGAAGGTAAATATCCTTCCTGAAGCGTCCCCTTCGCCCATCACCTCAAAGAAAGCCCTGTTTATCATATCCATCTCTTTCTGGAAGTCGCCGTATTTCTCCTTTTGTATCTGACCACCGATAACGACATACTGGTCAGCGTAGGGGGATTTTTCAGCCTTCAGGTCAAAGGAAAGGTTTGTAAACGGCGTCTGGAAACCAACTCTGGTAGGCACGTTCAGGTTAAAGATAAACTCTTGTATTGCCTGCTTTACCTGTTTATAGGACAGGTTGTCGTATCTGACGAATGGAGCAAGTAAGGTGTCAAAGTTTGAAAAAGCCTGTGCCCCTGCCGCTTCTCCCTGCAGTGTGTACAGGAAGTTTACTATCTGTCCCAGTGCGGAAGAAAGGTGTTTCGGTGGCTTGCTTTCAGCTTTCCCATAAGCCCCTCTAAAGCCTGTGGTAAGCAGGTCGTATAAATCCCAGCCGACGCAGTAAACACTCAGGTTTTGAAGGTCGTGTATGTGGAAGTCCCCTTCCCTGTGTGCGTTTGCAATCTCCTCCCTGTAAACTCTGGTAAGCCAGTATTCTTTCGTAATCTCGGAAGATATGTAAAAGTTAAGCCCCTGCAGGGAATAGGTTGTGTTGCTGTTTTCGTAAACTCTCCAGTCAAGCTGTTTAAGGTAGTTTTCAACCAGTTCCGTTCCCATAGCTTGCCCTCAATATGTAGTATTTGCTTTTTTGTTATACAAGATATAGTATATAGACCGTGGAACGGTTTGTAATTGATATTTGTCAATGGTTGATAATTGCAAACAGTTGACAGAGATTGGAAAGGTAGCCTATTTGTCCTTCTTCTTGTCTAAAAGCACCTGCAGTTTTGCAAAAGGTGAGTTTTCCCTTTTTTGTTTTTCCTCACAGTTGCAGGGATTTTCGTTTTTGTTGTTTCCGCAAACGGGACAAATTCCCTGACAGTCCTCGTCGCACAGAGCCTTCATCGGGGTCTGTATCAGTATCTCTTCCCTTAAAAGTTCGCTAACGTTGAACTTTTCCTCATCTTCAAGTTCCTTTGCTATCAGGTCGTCTTCCTGCAACTCCCCGCCGGAAAGTTTTTTCTTTGAAAGGAAAACGTTGCTCGTGCCTTTTAAATCCATATTGAACTTTTCCAGACACCTATCACACTCAAGCTGGACGTCGCTTTTTATTGACAGTGAGACCAGATAACCGTCCTTTTCCTTAAAGATGTGCATCTGCACGTCAACGTCTTTGTCCTTTGAGGAGTACTCTTTAGGCAGATCAAGGCTTTTGAAAGGTACAGAAAAGTCCTTTTTTATGTAGTTCTCGTTCTTAAGCTCGTTTTTCAGATTTATAAATAAAGCCAATTTTACACTCCCTTTACTGTTTTTTTCGGCTTTAATTTATGCATTAATAATTTTAGATCAAGTGGTGGAAGTTTGCACGGGACAACGGTTAACGGCAACGCTTCCAGTTGTGTTATCATAGTTATATGGTTTTAAGCGACAGGAAGATAAGGGAGCTTCTTAAGAAGGGTGAGCTGTTGATAGAGCCGATTGACAGCGTTCAGATACAGGCTTCCTCCGTTGATTTAAGGCTTGGAAACGACTTCCTCCTTTATCCTGAAGAGCTTGACATACTTGACGTCAGAAATCCAGATTTGGGAAACCAGCTTAAAAAGGTTGTGGCTGACCAGGAAGGTTTCGTAATACAGCCCAAGCATTTCGTCCTTGCCACAACACGGGAATATATAAAACTGCCTGACTACCTTACCGCTTTTGTTGAAGGAAGGTCTTCACTGGGTAGATTAGGTCTGTTTATTGAGAACGCAGGCTGGGTTGATGCAGGTTTTGAGGGGAACATTACGCTTGAGTTTTATAACGCAAACTCAAGACCTTTAAGGATTTATCCCGGAATGAGGATATGCCAGCTTGTATTCGCCCAGATGGACGCCCCTGCAGAGAAGCCCTACAGGGGAAAATATCAGGGACAGAGAGGCACCACAGCCTCCCGCATATTTATGGATAAAGATTAATAACAACTGCCGTATTCCATCTGGCACAGGGTTCCGAAAAGAACCTGATAGGCGTAAACTCCGCAGTCCGAATGGTTAAGCGGTCCCACTCCAAAAACAGCCTCAGGGTCTATAAACTGAACAGGCGAACCGCTTTCTAAAAACTTCTGGTAAGTGGCGTAAGCAAGGTTTTGTGGCAGTATGTTGTCCCCTCCACAGTGTATAAACACAACCGGCGTTTTTGGAGACCAGTCGTCAACATTGTTTTCCCTCAACCTTACTCTGAAAGGGTAGTCAGGGTTTGTCAGGAAAGAGACCATAGCTTCCTGCGTAAACAGGTCTGCTGTCAGGAACGTGTCCTTGGTAGGGTCTTTATTCACCATTGCGAACATCGTGCCGTATATGGTCATTCCGTCCTTGGTTTTGTCAAACAGGTAAGCCATCTGGGTGTCAAAAGGAGGGTTTACCAGCTGGGAAAGAACCACGTCAGGGTAAGCCTGTGAATATGCGTAAACCACGTAAGCTGGGAAAGGTGGAAAAACCATACTTTCGGAGGAGAGTATTGCCAGCCCCATAGTCTCAAGGTCGTAAACGCCCGCCATAGGAAAAGAGCCTTTAAGCGTGAACGGAAAGCTGTCCGTCTCTATCCTTTTTGCGGTGGAAAGGGTGGCGTATCCACCTTCAGAGTATCCTGCCAGATATACCTCCCTTTTTACGGGAAATCCCATCGTTTCAGCCAGTTCTAAAGATGCCTTTAGAAGGTCTACGGTGGCGTTTGCCAGAGAGTTTTCCATCATGTAAGTGTGGTAGTGATCAACCGAGCTTCCATAACCGATGTAGTCAGGCATAGAAAGTGCAAAGCCGTAAACTCCCGTGTAGTAAATAACCAGTCCGAATGTGGAGCTTGTAGGCATACCGCCGTTTAAAAGCAGTCCAATGTCGCTTATGAAAGCGTTTGTAGGTGCTTCACTGTCGTGGAATATCGTTCCGTGCTGGTCAGATACGATAGGTGGAACGAAGCCTTCAGGCAAGGTTGTCGGGTCAGGAAAAACCACCAGTCCTGAAGCCTTTACCTTCTCCCCGTTTTCGTCTGTAGTCCAGTAAACCACCTTGAAAGCTACCAGACCGAATGGTCCAAACTGTGGGAAAGAGGTTGCCCTTACCTTTGTTGAGCTTACTGCGTTCAGTATGGCACTTACGTTTTCCGGTGTGAGCTTTGCTACCGCCTGTGCCTCAATAAGGGTTGAGCTGGTTTTTGTATCTTCCCCACCGCCTCCACAGGAGATTAGCTGTAAAACAAAAACAATCCATAACAGTAAAAAGGCTTTCCTAAACATTCCAGACCTCCTCCTTATATGCCAGCTATAACTTCTATCTCTACAGATGCCCCTTTAGGCAGTGCAGAAACGCCCACAGTAGCCCTTGCAGGCTTGTGTTCCGTAAAATACCTGCCGTAAACCTGATTAACCTTCTCAAAGTCCCCAATGTCCGTAAGGTAGATGGTGGTTTTAACCACGTGGTTAAAGTTCAGCCCTGCCTCTTCCAAAATAGCCTTTATGTTTTCCATTATCCTTTCTGTCTGTTTTTCCACACTTCCGCCGATGAACTCCTGCGTATCAGGGTCTATAGCTATCTGTCCGGATACGAAAAGGAAGTTCTCGTACTTTACTGCCTGGGAGTAAGGACCTATAGCCTTCGGTGCCTTATCCGTTTCTATCATCTGCATCTTTCAATCCTCCAGCTCCTTAAGGTTTATCTTACCTTCGTAAAGTGCCTTTCCTACCACCACGCCGTAAACTCCCGCATCTTTGATGCTGTAGAGTTTTTTAATGTCCTCCAGCGAGCCCACGCCTCCGGAGGCTATGACAGGGTGCTTCAGGTTTTCAGCAAGCTTTTTCGTCCCTTCCACGTTCGGTCCCACCATAGCCCCGTCCCTGTTAACGTCCGTGTATAGAAAGCCCCATATGTCCAGACAGTCAAACTTTTTTGCAAACTGGAGCGGTGTGTACTGGGTTTTTTCAAGCCAGCCCTTCACCGCCACCTTACCGTCCTTTGCGTCTATCCCCACTATTACCTTCTGTGGAAAAGCCTCCACAATACGGTAAAACTCGGCAGGGTTCTGGTAAGCCAGACTGCCTATCACAACTCTATCAACGCCTATCTCAAGAACAGCCTTTACGCCCTCAAAACTCCGCAGACCTCCCCCAAACTCTACAGGCACGGAGACAGACTTTACTATCCTTTCCACAACTGACAGGTTTTTAGGCTTTCCCTCAAAAGCCCCGTCCAGATCAACCACGTGCAGATGCTTTGCCCCTTCTTCTTCCCACCTTTTTGCCACGCTTACAGGGTCGTTCCCGTAAACGGTGATAGCGTTAGGGTCTCCCTTAAACAGCCTTACCGCTTTTCCGTCCTTAATGTCAACCGCAGGTATGATGAAATCTTTCAGTCCCATAAGCCCTCCTAAAAACGAAGCAGTTTATAAAAAGATATTAAACCTATAAAAAAGGAAATTACAAGGATTGCGGTGGCAAGGCTTTCCTTCCCTGCCGTGTAAAACAGTGCGGAGGCTATAAGCAGTCCCACAAAAAGGAGTACGAAGCCTATCTTACCTGTCTGGAGGCTGTAAAACTCCTGCAACTCCTCCATATCCTTAAAAACTACCTGCTGGGTTATCCTTTCCCTTATCAGTAGCCGGTATACGTGTTCAACCTTAAAAATCAGGTAAAAAGCCAGTTCCGTAGCGTCCCTCACCTCATAGGCTTTTTCTATAAGGTAGTCCTTGGTTGAGACGCTGATAAACTTTTTCAGCCTTTCTGTCGGGTTAAAGGTAGGGTGTAGCTTCCTTACGGTTCCTTCAAGGTTCAGAGCCGCCTTTCCCAGATAGGCAATGTCCGTAGGTAGCCGTAGGTGGTTGTCCCTTATGAAAGTTATAATGTCCTCTATCATCTCCTTCAGGTCTATCTCGTCAAGCCTTTTGTTGTGGTATTTCTCAAGGAAAAACTGTAGGTCCGTCTCAAATGTGTTAAAGTCCGTTCTGGGAGTGAACATATTAAAGCCTTCGTAGAACTGGATTGCCAGATTAAGGTCAAGGGTTATCACGCCTATGATGTAGTCAAAAAAGTATTTCTTTTTCGTTTTTGAAAGGAAGGCTATCATTCCAAAATCTATAACGACGATTGTGCCGTCGTCCAAGACGAACAGGTTTCCCGGGTGAGGGTCTGCGTGGTAAACGCCGTCCTTGAAAACCATCTTAAAGTAAGCGTCAGTCAGCCTTACCGCTATGTCAACCGGGTCAAGCCCTTTCCGTTTCAGGGTCTCCACCTCGGATATTTTCGTCCCCTCAATAAACTCTGTAATCAAAACCTCAGACGTGGATATCTGGTAGTAGCATTTTGGTATTTTAAACTTAGGGTAGTTTTTAAAGTTCTGCTGGAATATTTTTATGTTCTGTGCCTCTATTGAAAAGTCAGCCTCCCGCAGTGTGGTTCTCTTGAACTGGTGTATCA
The DNA here is from genome assembly GCA_013153765.1 of Aquificota bacterium. Lineage (GTDB taxonomy): Bacteria > Aquificota > Aquificia > Aquificales > Hydrogenothermaceae > Persephonella_A. The sequence goes on along the minus strand of JAADDT010000112.1, from coordinate 5,822 downwards.
CTCCCTTAAGGTTAAACTCCTTAACCTCCTTAAAGTGCCTTTCCAGAAAGTCAACCACCTTATACATCAGTTCCGCATCTAACTCTATAAGTTCCTCCAGATTTGGTCTTCTGATCTTTACGGCTACCTTTTCTCCGGTCTTTAGGTAGCCCACGTGTACCTGTGAGATAGATGCGGAGGCTACAGGTTCCCTTTCTATGTGCGAAAATATTTCCCACAGCCTATCGCCGTAGTTTCTCTTTAGGATTTCCTCAACAACCGAAAAATCAACAGGTGCCACCTTGTCCTGCAGGTTTATCAGTTCCTCAACTATGTAAACCGGCACTATGTCCGGTCTGGTGCTTAATATCTGTCCAAGCTTAATAAAAGAAGGTCCGAGCCTTTCAAGAGCTTCCCTTATTTTTTTAGGCTTTGCCTCCGGGTCAACCTCCAGACCGAAAAGGAGCTTAAAATACTCGTAAATGTTGTAAAAGCCCAGTTTTGACAGGGTAAGGGTTATCTCCTTTGCCCTTTTTACAAGCTTTACTTTCTTCTTAAACATCTATCCCCTGCTTTTTAAGAAGGTGTCTCATCTGTTCGGCAACCTTCCTTATTTCCCACTGTGCGTGTGGATCAAGCCTTTTTTTAATAAAGTCCTTCAGCCAGCTTACAGTCCCCGATACAACGATTGTGGTCTTCCTGCCGTGTGGCAGTATGAAGCGTGCGTCCTCCCTTTTCACCTTTCCGCCGTAAACGGAAAGTGCGTAAACCATCTCCGCCAGCTGATCTAATAAAAGGTATGCGTCTTTAAGGCTGAGCCTTTCTTTACCTTCAAATTCCGCTTTAAACCTGCTATGCCTTTCCTTAACAGCCCCTACCAGTTCCTTTTTACCGTCCCCCTTTTCTATCATCTCCATATAGTTATCCATCAGCTTAAGGTAGTGTTCTACCTGCCCTTTACCTTCCATCTCAAGCCCCGCTTCCTCCACGGAAGGAGGTATTATCAGAAGGTTCTCGTCTTCCCTTACGTACCTCTGACTACGCTGGCTGTAGTTCAGTGCGGTGTGTCTTACAAGCTGGTGGGTCATCGTGCGGGACACGTTGTCTATGAAAAACACGCCGTATCCGTCGTAATCCCTTACCAGACCTATAAGGGTTGTGTTCCCTTCCCTGCCTAAAGGTTCTACAGGTATATCGTAATCAGCCATTTTGGTGAATGTGTTAAGGTATTCCTCCTCCCCCTTCTCCAGCATATCCTCAAGGTAGTGCCTCAGCGAAACGCCTATTACAGTCGGGTATGCAGGGTTGTAGTGGGACTTGAACTTCCTTGCCCCTATTTCCAGAGCCACCAGTTTCGCCTTCTTTTCCTTCGGCAGTCTCCTCAGATCAGGTTCTAACTTACCGTCCAGAACTTCCTCCGGAACGGTGGTAAGGTCTTTATACGCAAAGGAATGTGCAAAAACGCTAAAGTGCTTGTAGTTTCCCAGTTTTGAAAGGAATTTAGCCCTGTCTTCCCTGCTTACCACTCTCGGGTCCTGTAGCAGGTAATCCAGATCACCTGAAGAATAGCATGTTCTTGCCCCTACAGCCGTAAAGGGTATGCTTTCCTTAAAATCCTCCAGAGAAAACAGGTCTGTTATGTCCATAGGAAAACTCCTTTTCACCGATTTTTCATCAGCCCTAAATTATTTTATTGCTATAATTTTAATATAAAAAAGGAAGTTGTCCCCAACTATGGAGATAACCGTTAATAATGCAAAGCTAATCTTAAAAATAGGAGACATTACGGAAGAGGACACTGAAGCGGTGGTGAATGCGGCAAACTCTACCTTGATGGGTGGTGGCGGTGTGGACGGTGCCATACACAGGAAAGGCGGACCTGCCATCTTGGAGGAATGTAAGAAAATACGGGAAAACGAGTATCCTGACGGTCTGCCTACGGGAGAGGCTGTAATAACAACCGGCGGAAACCTGAAGACAAAATACGTGATACACACGGTAGGTCCCATATGTGGCGGTCAGTTTACGGACAGACACAGGGAACTCCTTTACCGTGCTTACTACAACAGCCTAAAAAAGGCTAAAGAAAAGGGAATAAAAACGGTAGCCTTCCCCTCAATCAGTACCGGTGCTTACGGCTGTCCTGTGGATGAGGCGGCAAAAACATCACTGAAAGCTGTTATTGATTTTTTAAAAAATGAAAACGGTCTAAAAGAGATTAGGTTCGTCCTTTTTACTCCCAGTATTTACGACCAATACGCTAAAGCCTTAAAGGAACTGGTAAATGAAGCTTGACCTGATAGACATCTCCCTTATACTGCTTATTGCAGGCATTGTGGGACTGTATGCCTTTGTGCGGTACAGGGAGGAGAAAAAAAAGAAGGAAAGGGAGCTTATCCCAACTCTGCGGTACTACAGGAAAAAATTCACGAAGGAGCGTTCCGAATACAGGCTGAAGGCTGAAAGGTTCAGGCAAAAAATGGAGGAGTATAGAAGGGAGATAGACCGTATAAAGGAAAGTGTGGAGGAATACCACTGGAAGCAGGACGAAAAAAGGGTTCTTAAGACGCTGAAAGGGACGGACTTTGAGTGGACTTTTTCCGTAATGTTTGAAATACTCGGCTACAAAGTCTCCGAGCCTGCCGTTTACAAGGACAGCAACATAGACCTTATACTGGAAGACGGGAAAACAAAAATATGCGTTGATTTTGTAGACCGCCAGCAGGTAAAAAAGCTGGACGGCAATTACGTGGAGCTACTGCTAAAAGGAAAAGAGAAATACAGGTGCGACCGGCTGTGGATAATAACGAACTCAAAAATTGATGAAAAAACAGAAAAAATCCTGTCTGACAAAAAGGTAGAGCTGTTCGGGTACGACAGGATAGTAAGCACCTTCCCTTCCATACGGATAGTGGAGGATTACTACGAGACGAAAACCAAGTTCCACAACTACGAGCTACTGCACAGGGAAACCTCAGACGAGGTCATAAGGAGGGACACGTGGATAAAAGAGGTTGAACAAAAACTTGAACAGGCGTATAAAAAATTAGAGCATAAAAAAATGGTGGCAAAATGAAGCAAATAATAATTACGGTGGTATTGGCTATGGCTGTATTAACGCAGGCAAAACAGGTCGGCAAAAACGTTTTCGTGGAAACGCTTGAAAACGGAACGACCGCAATAATCAAGGAAAGGAAAGATACGCAGGCTGTTTCCATACAGGTGTGGTTCGGCGTCGGTTCGGTCTTTGAGAAGGACAACGAAAGGGGACTGTCCCATTTCCTTGAGCATATGCTTTTCAACGGCACGAAGTACACTGAGCCGGGGGAGATAGAAAGGGAAGTGGAGAAAAAGGGAGGCACCATAAACGCCGCAACCAGCTACGACTTTACTTTTTACTACATAGAAATAGCCTCCCCATTCTGGGAAGAAAGCTTACAGTACCTTTACTACATGACCACAGCACCACTGCTTACGGAAGAAATGGTGGAAAAGGAAAAGCCCATAGTCCTTGAGGAGCTGAACCGCCATCTGGACAATCCAAAAAGCGTCCTGTGGGACACTTACAACAAGCTTGCCTATAAGGTAAGCAACTACAAACATCCGGTTATAGGCTACAGGGAGACGATAGAAAAGTTTAACGAAAAACTGGTTAAAAACTACTTTTATTCCCACTACGTCCCTTCAAACACTTACGTTGTGGTCGTAGGAAACATAGATAAGGACAGGGTGTTAAAGAAAATAAAAGAGACTTTCGGCACGGTGAAAGGCAAGTATTATAAACCGCCGAAAGTCCCCCTTGAACCTCCACAGGAGGAAATAAGGAAAAAAGAGATTTACAAGCCCCAGATTACCAGAGCCTACGTGTCTATCGGCTGGCAAACGCCTCCGGTATCAAGTAAAGAGAGCTTCACGGCAAACGTTCTGGAGGAGATATTTACAGGCGGTAGAACTTCTGTTCTGTACCAAAAACTGAGGGAAACAGGTCTGGTACAGGCTGTTTACGGCGGTTATCTGGCACACAGGGGAACGAGCCAGTTTATCTTTTACTACATAACCGAGCCCCAAAAGGTGGAAAAGGTAAAGAAAGAGCTGTTTAAGATAATAATGGACTTTAGGGACAACGGCGTCCCTGAGGAGCTTGTGGAAAACGCAAAGAAAAAGCTGATAAACAGCGAGGTTTTTGCACGGGAGGAGGTAAACCACGACGCCCAGTCTTTAGGCTATGCGGCGTCAGTGGTCGGGAACATAGATTACGACCTGAAATACACGGAAAACATAAAAAAAGTAAGCAAAAAAGACATAGACCGCTTCCTGAAAAAGTATTTCGGCGATAACAACTACACTGAAGTAAGACTACTACCACAGAGGAAGTGATATATAATATATATACTGTGTCCTGTCCCCGTAGCTCAGCAGGATAGAGCGCGAGATTCCTAATCTCGAGGTCGGCGGTTCAAATCCGCCCGGGGACACTTTCCACTTTTCCCTTGCCGGTTTAAGTTCACTCCATTAAACTAATAACAGCATATTTAGTTTAGTGGAGTAAACGAGATGGGAGAATTGCTGGAAAGAGCCGTCCAGCTTTCACTACTGAAGACAGGACAGGAAATTCCAACCTACAAAAGGTTCCTTTATCCCCAGTTAGAAAAAAGTCCTTCCAGTATTATCGGCATATACGGTGCAAGGGGTGTGGGTAAAACCACACTGATGTTGCAATGGTTAAAATCAATGCCCTTCACGATAAATGAAGCCATATATATATCCTGTGATCATCCTATCTTTGTTGATCTTGATCTTTTTGGGTTTTTAGAAGAGTTTTACAAAATGGGTGGAAAGGTCATATTTATAGATGAAATACATAAAGTAAAAGATTTCCAGAAACATCTCAAATCGGCTTACGACTTTTTAAAGCTTAAGATAGTCTTTTCCGGTTCTTCAGCCGTAAGGATCACCAATCCTGATCTGGTCAGAAGGTTTTCTATGTATAAATTGCCGATACTTTCTTTACGGGAATATATAGAAATGCTTTACGGTATAAAACTTGAAAGCTACACGCTGGAAGAGATTATTAAAAACCACCAGATAATAGCGGAAAGTGTGGTTAAGGCTTTAGGAGACGTTAAAATTTTAGCCGTTTTTCAGGACTATAACATACACGGTGCCTATCCCTTCTATTTTGAGGATAGGGGTCTTTTTATAGATAAGCTTCAGGACACGGTAAATGCGGTACTTTACTACGATTTGGCGGAGCTTTACAACATAAGCCCTGAAAAGATACATACCATTAAAAAACTGCTGGCTACAATTTGTGTTTCAAAACCTCTTGAGCTTTCAATAGAAAGGCTTGCAGGAATAACAGGCATATCAAAAATAACGCTTTACAGGTATTTAGATTATCTGTCCCGGGGGGAGTTGATACTGCATATTACACACGAAGCTAAAAGGTTCAAATCCGTCCGTAAGCCGGACAAACTTTATCTAGCGAATACGAACCTGTTTCACGCCCTATGTCTAAAGCCCGATAAGGGGAGTATAAGGGAAACCTTCTTTGCCTCCATGCTGAACTACCGCCACAGGCTACATTATTTAGACACGGGAGATTTCCTTGTTGATGAAAGATACATATTTGAAGTGGGAGGGAAAGGTAAAAGCTTCTCCCAGATAAAGGACAGGGAAAACTCCTTCCTTGCGGTTGATGGTATTGAGATAGGTCTTGGAAGAAAAATACCTCTGTGGCTTTTCGGTTTCCTCTACTAAACGCCCGTCAGCTTTTCGTAGTCCTGTGGTCTGTTTATACTCCAGTAAGAGTTAAGCGTCGGGTCTATTTCCTTTATCTTTCC
>JAADDT010000107.1 GCA_013153765.1 Aquificota bacterium | reverse complement strand
TTGTTGAGTATCAGGAGTTTTACGCAGACGGCAACAGATACAGGAACGTTATAGGGGTTATCAATCCTGAAGGCAGGGAAACGGTGGTGGTAGGGGCACATTACGACGTGGCAGGGGACACTCCCGGGGCTGACGACAACGGTAGCGGCGTGGCAGGACTACTTGAGCTGGCAAGACTGCTTGGGAAAGAAAAGTCCAAGTACCGTATAGAATTGGCAGGCTACACGCTGGAAGAACCGCCTTTTTTCGGCACGAAAAAGATGGGAAGCTACATCCATGCCGAAAGCCTTAAAAGGAAAAACGCAAACCTGAAGGTGATGTTGTGTCTTGAGATGATAGGCTACTTTTCTGAAGAAAAGAACTCACAGAGTTTTCCCTTGCCGTTTATGAGGCTATTTTATCCGGACAGGGGGAACTTTATAGGTGTGGTAGGCAAACTGGGACAGAGGGGGATTACGGAAAGGGTGAAAAACCTGATGAAAAAGGGGGGCAAAATACCTGTCTATTCCCTGAACGCACCAATCACACTTCCGGGGGTTGACCTGTCAGACCACAGGAATTTCTGGCACTTTGGCTACAAAGCGGTGATGATAACGGATACCGCATTTTACAGAAATCCTAACTACCACAGGAGAACGGACACGGTAAACACGCTAAATTTTGAAAAGATGTATCAGGTTATAAAAGGTGTAAAATATACTGTCCTGAATCTTTAGCTGAAGGTGGATAGATGGCAAAACCGAGGGTTAAGCACTACCTTGTGAACGAAAAGTACGAAGACCCGGGGCTGGTTATTGAGATTGACAGTCTGGGGGAGTACATACTGTTTGACGTGGGGAACATACGGAAGCTTGACAGACACCTTTTACGGAAGGTAAACAAGATTTTCATAACGCACACGCATATGGATCACTTTATAGGGTTTGACCACCTGTTGAGGAATAAGTTAGGCAGGGAGCAAACTGTGGAGGTTTTCGGCATCAATCCGCTTGCGGAAAACCTTTACTGCAAGCTACAGGGCTACACGTGGAACCTTGTTGAGTTTGAGCCTCGTATAGTGTTTAACCTGAAGCAGTACAACAGCGGTCTTTTTGAGTATTACTCCTATGATATAAAAAAGAAGTTTGCAAGGGATTTTATAAAGGAAGAAAAAGCTGACACGGACGTTATCTACGAAAACCAGTACTACAGGGTAAGGTATGCTGTCTTGGATCACAAAATACCTGTAATGGGCTACTCCTTTGAGTACAAGGACAGGCTACTTCTTAAGAAGGACAGCATTAAAGACCTGCCTCTTGAGGGCAGGCAGATAGGGGAGTTTAAAAGCTTTCTGGCAGACGAAAATAACAGGGGAAAGAGCTTCACGATAGACGGCAGGGAGTACGGCTGGGAGGAGTTGAGGGAAAAGTACAGCTACGTTCAGGAAGGTATTAAAATCTCTTACATTACGGATGTGGTTTTTTCTGAAGAAAACTTTAAAAAAATAATAAATCTGGTTAAAGGCTCAGACGTTTTGTACTGTGAGGCTGTATTCCTGCCGGAGGACAGGGAACAGGCATCAAAGGTTTACCACCTTACGGCAGACCAGACCGCACTGATAGCAAAGGAGGCAGGGGTTAAGAAGCTGGTGGTTTTCCACTTCTCCCGCAGGTACGCAAACCGCTGGGACAGGATTATAGAGGAGATAAAACCGATTTTCCCTAACGTGGAGTAGGGTTGACCTCCGGCGTGTAAAGTATATACTTAATGTATATATCTCTGGAAGGTGGCAGATGAAAAAAACCAGAATATTCAAAAGCGGGAATTCTCTGGCAGTTAGACTGCCTAAAGGCTTCGGTGTAGGCACTGGTGAGGTTTACATCACAAAGGAGGACAACCGTATAATCATATTTCCGCAGGAAAAAAAGTGGGACGTACTGTTTGAACTCCTTGAGGAGTTGGAGGACAGTGAAGGTTTTTTAGAGGAAAGGGAACAGCCGGAAATTGAGGGAAGGAAGCTGTTTTAATGGTATATATGCTTGACACGAACATATGCAGTTTAATAATCAGGGAAAAACCTCCCTCAATAAAAGAGAAGCTGAAAGAGGTTGAAAGGAAAGGGGGAAAGGTGGTTTTATCAAGTATTGTAGCCTCCGAACTGCTTTACGGTGCTTACAAAAAGGGAAGTCCAAGTCTGATAAAGGGAGTAAAAACTTTCATTGATTTTTTTGAAGTCCTTCCGTTTGACCTGAAAGCGGCGGAGGAATACGGAAAACTCCGTACAGACCTTGAGAAGAAGGGACAGGTTATAGGTGCGTACGACCTTCTGATAGCCGCACACTCTAAATCTATAAACGGGATTTTAATAACCAATAACATTAAAGAGTTTTCACGGGTGGAAGGTCTTAAGGTGGAAGACTGGTCAGTTTAGGGATACTTTTTCCTTCAGCCTGTCCGGTATGTGCTCCTTCACCATCTTTAGAAACTCCTCTTCAGAAATGGTCTGGACGCCTAACTGCTGTGCTTTTTTCAGTTTTGAACCGGGTTTTTCACCGAAAACGACGAAGCTCGTTTTCTTGCTGACCGAACTGGTTGCCTTTCCTCCCAGACTTTCTACGATTTCCTGTGCCACCTCCCTTGAACAGCAGGACAGAGTTCCGGTAAATACGAAGGTTTTCCCTTCCAGAACGTTTGAGACAGCCTCTTCCTTTTCCTTGCAGGTTCTTACTCCCAGCTCTTTCAGTTCGTATATCATTTTCACGTTTTGCTCGTTGTGGAAAAAGTCGTATATGCTCATAGCCACCACGTAGCCTATGTCCGGCAGTTCCATAAGTTGCTCAACCGTCCAGTCCTTCAGCTCCTCAACACAGTTAACGTACTGGGCAAGTGTTTTTGCGGTTATTTTTCCGACGTACCTTATTCCCAGACCTGTAATTAGCCTGTGTATGGGACGGTTTTTTGATTCTTCTATAGCCTTTTTCAGGTTTTCAACTGACTTTTCACCGAAACCTTCCAGCTGTTTAATCTTGTCGTACGGCAGTCTGTATATGTCAGGAATGCTCCGTAAAAATCCAAGCTCGTAGAACTTTTTAACTATCGCTCTGCCGAGACCTCTAATGTCCATTGCGTCTTTGGAGGCAAAGTATAT
>JAADDT010000121.1 GCA_013153765.1 Aquificota bacterium | reverse complement strand
TCTATTATCTGTTCCTTTGATATGGGCAGTGTGGTAAGGCTGTTTATCCTCCCTTCAAGTGCGTGGTCAACAGCCTTTTCAAGGTATTTTACGGAGGCTTCTCCGGACTTTTTGTCCGGCTTACCTTCAGAAAAACTGCCTTCCACAACCTCTATCAGGTAAAAGCCTTTTTCTTTAGCCTCTTCAGGCTCTTTTATGGTTTTCAGGGGCAGTTTTTTTCCCGTTTTACGCTGGGCTGACAGGATAGGCTGGAGTGAGCCGTAGATTATGTATGTGCCTTCAGGCAGTTTTTCCGCTCCCTTCAGCAGGACTTCAGCCGATATGCCGGTAGGGTCTCCAAGGGTTATTCCGTACCGCACTACCAGATTATTACCTTGTTTGCTTTTTCTATAATGTCAATTATTTCTTCGTAATCTAACAGCTTGTCTTCGGGGATTTTCACGTTCCTTGCCACAGCGTCTTCCCTGCACGCCATCCAGTTTTCTATTGTTGGAATTCTGATTACCGCGTCCTGTATAAGGATTATCATGTCGTCCCTGTCAAGCATATCGGCTTCCGGAAAGTCAGCAGGTCTTTTTATAAGCCACAGGTTGTTTACCACGTTAAAACCACCTCTGCGTCTTTTACTTTTTCACACACTTCCTCTTCAGGCATTACGGTGATTGGCGTTTTCCAGTCCTTTAGCTTTATTCCTCTTTCCCGTAAAGCTTCCTCCTCCACTATCAGTTCCGCTTCCATCATTCCCAGTGCTTCTATGGACTTGTCTATCGGCTCTATGCCTATCATTTCGGGCTTCCAGTCCGTAAGGGTGTAAACGCCTTCCTTTATGAATATGACAGATAGGCTGTGCTCCATAGAAAGACCGACTGCCTGCCTTAAAGCTTCAAAAACCTTCCAGCTGAAGGGGTTTGATTTTATTATGACCACTACCTTTTTCCTTGCCATTTCCACACCTGCCTAATCAAGGATTAACACCTTGTCCGCTTCGGTTATCAGTTTGGATAAGCCGTACATACTGCTACTTTCTCCCCATTCTTCAGGCTTTACCTTCCTCTGCTCAAGGTTGTGGGCACAGTAGTAAACGCCTGCTCCCATTTCCGCCAGCCTTTTCATTTCAGGTCTGGGAAGGGAGTAAACGCCGTTTCCCATAAGGAATATTTTGGTTTTATGGTTCCTTTTCAGTGAGGCTTCAGCCATTTTAACAGCCGTATTAAAGTCGTGGGAGTACGGGTTGCTTGCAAGTATTATTACTAAATTCATCTTACCTTCCTTACGATTACTTCCCACAGGTTGTCGCCTATACGGTTAACCGCCACTACCTCCTGTCCTTCCTCCTCCATACTTTTAGGCACGTTTTCAACGGAAGGCTTGTAGTCAAGGAGTACGCGTAGCACCTGTCCCTCTTCCATTTGCTCCAGCATAAGCTTGCTTTTTACGAAGGTGAAGGGACAGACCTCACCTTTCAGGTCAAGCTCTCTGTCTATCTCCATTTTACCACCTCAAAACCTTACGTCGCACGCCTGATCGTATTCTACAAGCTCTTTTATCGTAGGGTTTTCTCCACATAAAGGACACTTCTTGTCCTTACGGAGTTTTACAGTATTAAATTCCGTCGTAAGGGCGTCAAAAACAAGGAGTTTTCCAATAAGTGGTTCGCCTATTTCCAGTATTAGCTTGAGGGCTTCGTTTGCCTGTAGAGTTCCCATTATTCCTCCTACGACGCCGAGCAGTCCAGCCTCCTGACAGGAAGGCACAAGTCCCGGCGGTGGAGGTTCCGGGAATAAACACCTGTAGCAGGGTGAGTTTTCCTTATCCCTGTAGTCAAAAGTGGTAAGCTGTCCCTCAAAACGGAGTATTGCGGCAGACACAAGCGGTTTTCCGAGGAAGTAGCAGGCGTCGTTTACCAGAAACCTTGTGGGAAAGTTGTCCGAGCCGTCAAGCACTATGTCGTAATCCTTAATGATGTCAAGCACGTTCCCTTTGTGTATCTTTTCGTTGTAAGCCACGACCTTAACGTCAGGGTTCAGGGCTTCAAGTGTTTTCTTGGCGGACAGCACTTTAGGTGTTCCCACTCTTTCCGTGTTGTGGAGTATCTGCCTCTGGAGGTTTGAAAAGTCAACGACGTCAAAGTCCACAATCCCTATGGTTCCTACTCCTGCGGCGGCAAGGTAGTAAAGGGAAGGTGAGCCGAGACCTCCCGCTCCAATAACGAGCACCTTGGATTGGAGGAGTTTCTGCTGACCTTTTCCGCCGACTTCAGGCAGTATTATATGTCTGCTGTACCTTTTTATCTGCTCTTCTGTAAATTGGAAAGACATCTAACCACCTCACACGGGATTTTGTGGATAACAGAAATGTATAAAGGTATATGATATATCAGTTGGTTTTAAAATTCAATCAGGTAAAGGGCTGTAGTGGAAGCGGTCTTTTACCGATTTACACATTGGAAAAATTTCTGATATAATATTCAAAGTTTGCTGAATTAAAATAATCCTGCAGATGGAGGCTACTTTGGAAGGGCTTTATACTCACCATATAATAATGGCTTTAATTGCACTTGTTGCCGTTCCACTGCTGTTTATGGCTTTGGCTAAAAAGCCTTCCCTCATACCGACGCCGCTACAGAACATTTTTGAGATGTACATAGAGTTCGTTGACAACATGTTGAAGGAGCAGATGGGCAAAGAGGGAAGGAAGTTCTTCCCTCTTGTTGCCGGACTGGGGCTGTTCATTTTCTTCGGAAACCTGATGGGAATGATACCGGGACTTGAAAGCTACACCGCAAACATAAACACCACACTTGGACTGGCACTGCTGGTATTTTTACTTTATAACTTTTTGGGCTTTAAGAAACACGGCTTGAAGTACCTGAAGCATTTTATGGGTCCCATTCCTCTTGCCGCTCCAATATTCTTTATAATAGAGGTCATATCACACCTGAGCAGACCTATAACGCTTGCACTCCGTCTGTTTGCAAACATGACAGGTGGGGAGCTTATAACGGTTGTTCTCATAATGCTCGTACCACTGCTGGTGCCTCTCCCGATAATGGTTGTTCACCTGATAGCCGTTTTCCTCCAGACTTACGTGTTTATGATACTGACCACCGTTTACATAGCAGGTGCACTTGTTGACGAAGCACATTAAGGAGATAGTTAGATGGAAATAAAAAAGGTGCTGGTTTG
>JAADDT010000090.1 GCA_013153765.1 Aquificota bacterium | reverse complement strand
CCTATGTACCTGTCAAAAAACTCTTCCATCTTTTCAAGGGAAAAAAGTGCGGTAAGGTTGAAGGCAGGTTTTACCATAGTAAGCACGTTCGTTTTAAGCACCAGCTCTTCCATCTCTTCAGGTGAGTATCCTGCCCCGTAAAAAACGCCGATTATTGAGCCTGCACTTGAGCCGGAAATGAAGTAAGGTTTTATGCCCAACTCCTCCATAGCCTTGAGAAGTCCTATGTGTGCCGCCCCTCTTACGGCTCCTCCTGAAAGGACGAGACCTACCTTACCTTCCATCACTGCATCTGTGCGATTTTTGATATAAGGTCGTAAACAGGACCTATCAGACCGATCATTATAAGGAGCATAAAAGCCCCCACAATACCTATAACGATAGGCTCTATCATCTTTGCTATGTTCTGTGCAAGGTAGTCAACCCTGTTGTAGTAGTACTGGGATATGTACTCAAGCTGTTGCTCAAGACCGCCGGCTTTCTCACCGATTGCCACCATCCTTATAACCAGCGGAGGGAAAACACCTTCTTCCTTCAACGCATCGGAAAAAGAACTACCCTGCTCTATCCTTTCCCGTGCGTTTTTTACCGCCGTTTTAAAAACCAAGTTCCCTATAGCCCTTTCCAGTATGTAAAGTGCCTGATACAGGGGAAGACCTGAAGAAATCATAAGCCTTAAGTATTCGGAGAAAAAAGCAAGGTTAAAGCTGGTAAGTATGTTCCCGAAAACCGGCAGTTTCAGTAAAAGCTTATCCGTCTCGTACCTGAAACGCCAGCTTTTACTCCTGCCTATTTTTACCACGACAGCCAGCACTATCAGGACAGCTACGATGTAAGGCAAATACTTCCTCGTAAAATAGGACATCTCCATCACGATTACCGTTGTGATGGGAAGTTCAACGTTTAACTCTTTAAAGGCGTCTATTATTTTAGGCAGGACGTAAACCAGCCAGAAGGTTAAAGCTCCTATTATGCTTACCAGTGCAAAACTCGGATATATTAAAGCCTGCTTCGTTTTTGCCTTTATGTCCTCTATCCTTTTCAGATGCTCCGCCGCATCTTTAAGCGTTTTGTCCAGAGAGCCTGTCTCCTCACCAAGCTGTATGAGGGATATTACTATGGGAGGGAAAACGTTGCTGTAGTGTCCAAACGCCTTTGAAAGTGAGTAGCCTGCCTTTATCCTGTAAGCAATATCCGTCAGTATTTCCCTTAAAAAGGGATTTTCCGTGTCCTTTGCAATGTCAAGAAGACCGTCAGCAATAGGCACCCCCGTTTTTACTACGAGGTGGAGGTTTTCCAGAACCTCAATTATCTCCCCTGCCTTTACCCGGTAGAAAAGCCTTTTAGGATTTAGTCTGGCGTATATGGAAGGTATTTTTTTTACCTTTACCGGAATTAGACCGGAAAACTCTATTATCCGGAATACGTCCTCTTCCGTTTCAACCTCAAGGACTTTTTTCTGCCTGTTCCCCTCACTGTCCATCACTTCTATCAGGTAAGTAGCCATCTTAACCTGCCACCCGTTTTACTTCTTCCGGCGTGGTAATCCCTTTCATAACCTTTAAAAGACCGTCCTCTTTAAGTGTACGCATTCCCTTTTCCCTTGCCCTTTCCAGTATGGCAAGAGGAGTAGCCCCCTTTACAATCAAATCGGCTATTTCCTGATCTATCTTCAACAGCTCGGCTATGGCAGTCCTGCCTAAATAACCTGTCTGTTTACAGTGTTCACACCCTTTCCCGCTGTACAGCGTAATCTCATCTTCAAGGCTTTCAACACCTGCGTACTTTTTGATGGAATCCTCCTCAAAGCCAAACTTCAGCAGGTATTCCGCCTTTTCTTTCCTTTCTTCCTTACAGAAGGAGCATATTTTCCTTACGAGTCTCTGTGCCGTAATTGCGGAAACGCCGGAAGCAACCATGTAGTCTTTTATGTTCATGTCTATCAGCCTCGGTATGGCACTTACGGCGTCGTTTGTGTGGAGCGTTGACAGAACCAAATGTCCCGTAATTGAAGCCCTCATCGCCATCTCCGCCGTCTCGTCGTCCCTTACCTCACCGACCAGTATAACGTCCGGGTCCTGCCTCAAAAAGTGTCTTATAGCCCTTGCAAACGTGTAGCCCGCTTTCTCGTTTACCTGCGTCTGTTTTATAAACGGGAATTTATACTCTATAGGGTCTTCAGCTGTCAGTATGTTCCTCTTTAAGGCGTTAATTTTACGGAGTGCGGCGTAAAGTGTGGTGGTTTTACCGCTACCTGTCGGTCCCGTTACGAGGACTATTCCCTGCGGTTTTGAAAACTCCTTCTCAAGCTGTTGTAAAACGTCTTCCTCAAATCCCAGACTTCTCAGGTTAAACAAGGAAAGGTTTTTGGATAAAACTCTTACAACAACGTTTTCCCCGTAAGCCGTAGGTATGGTTGATACCCTCAGGTCGTAAAGCTCGTTAAAGAAACGGTGTGAGAACGAGCCGTCCTGCGGTAGCCTCTGCTCCGCAATGTCCATGTTTGCCATAACCTTTATGCGGGATACTACCGGATTGTGCAGTTCTTTAGGGAAGGCGTAGTAATGTTGCATTATGCCGTCAACACGGAAAAAAACGTGTGATGCAAGGTCTTCCGGAGATATGTGTATGTCCGTAGCCCTTTCTATTACTGCCTGATTTATTATTAGCTCAACCAGACGGGGAACGTCCGAACCTACAACACCGTTTTTAGACCTTTCAATTATACTGTCTATCTCCTCGTCTATAGGCTTTTCCAGTAAGAAGTACTGTATTTCTATCGTTTTCTGGAGTGTTTCCGTATCCGCCACGAAAATCTCAACGTCCTTACCTGTCCGCCTTTTTATAACGTCCACGGCGTTAATGTCGTACGGGTTTGCCATTGCAACGAAAAGGCGGTTTTCCTTAACCTTAAACGGAAGAACCTGAAACTGTTTTGCGGTATTTTTGTCTATAAGCCTGAGTGCTTCCTTTGACGGAGGGTACTCGGAAAGGTCTATGAACGGTCTCCCGGACTGGAAAGCAACCGCTTCGGCGACCTCTTTGGGGGATACGAAGGAAAGTTTCTGGAGTATCTCCCCAAACAGGCCGCCCTTTACCTTCTGGACTTCAAGGGCAACCTGTATCTGCTCTTCCGTTATGTAGCCCAGCTCCTTAAGGAGCTGGCCTAAAGGTTTCCTCCTGTTCATCTATTAAGGAATTCTGTCAAAGAAGTAAA
>JAADDT010000011.1 GCA_013153765.1 Aquificota bacterium | reverse complement strand
CCTTCAGGTATGAAAACAGGGTCGTAGCCAAAGCCTTTGTCTCCTTCAGGCTCTTTCCCTATCCGTCCGTAGCAGTAGCCTTCCGTAATAAGGCAGAAATCCTCCGGCTTGTAGAAAGCCACAGCACTTACGAAACGGGCTTTCCTGTTTTCCTTCCCTTCCATAAGCCTCAGCAGTTTTTTTACGTTTGCACTGTCCTTATCTCCTTCCACCTCTTCCTTTCCGCCGTAGTCTATGCTGTAAAACCTTGCGGAATAAACTCCCGGATAGCCGTCTAAAGCCTCAACCTCCAGACCTGCGTCCTCGCTTATTACCGGTATTCTGTAAAAGTCTCCGTAGGCCTTAGCCTTTTTTAAGGCGTTTTCAATAAAGGTCTTCCCGTCCTCTTCAACATGTATTTTTTCTTCCATATCATCAAGGGACAATACCTGAAAGCCAAGCTGTGAAAGTATCTGCCTGAACTCTCTCAATTTCCCTTTGTTCGTGGTAGCCACCAGCACCTTATCCAATTTTTACTCTCCTTGATAAAAGATGGCAGAATGCTACAGCTACAGCGTCAGCCTCGTCGTGGTTCTGGGTTTTCACTCCCAGCAACCTTTCCACCATAAAGCTAACCTCTTCCTTTTTTGACCAGCCGTAGCCTGTGATTGCGTTTTTTACCTTCTGTGGTGTGTATTCGTAAACAGGAATGTTGTTCAGTGTTGAAACCAGCAAAACAACTCCCCGCACCTCTCCAAGCCTTAAGAGGGACTGGGGGTTTTTGCCGTAAAAAGCGGACTCAAGGGCTATCTCCTCAGGCAGGTAGGTCTGGATAATCTCCTGCAGACCGTTAAAAATTTTTCCCAGATTTTCCGGTCTTTTCCGTGATTTGATACTGCCGGAGGCTTCCACGATAAACCTGCTACCTTCAGACCTTACTATACTGTAGCCGGTGCTGTAGTTTCCCGGGTCTATTCCCAAAACCTTCATCACGCCAGCTGTTTCATCAGTTCGTCAGACATCTCAAAGTTTGAATAGACCTTCTGGACGTCGTCGCTTTCTTCCAGTGCGTCAAGCAGTTTAAGTAGTTTCTGTGCCGTTTCAGGGTCTTTTATCTCTACGGTTGTCGTCGGAATTCTGGTAAGCTCTGCCTTTTCAACCACCACGCCTGCCTTTTCAAGGGCGTCCTTTACCGAATACAGGTCTTTAGGCTCCGTTCTGATTTCGTAGTACTGCTCGTCGTCAGACACAAGGTCTTCAGCTCCAGCTTCCACTATTTTTTCAAAAAGCTCCTCTTCAGAAATAGTATCCTTAGGAACCGTTATCACTCCCTTTTCCTCAAACAGGAAGGATACACAGCCGGAAGCTCCCAGATTTCCGCCGTGTTTTGTAAAAAGGTGTCTTACCTCTGATGTTGTCCTGTTCCTGTTGTCCGTTAGACACTCAACTATTACAGCCACGCCTTCAGGACCGTATCCCTCGTAAACCACCTCCTCGTAGTTTACGCCTTCAAGCTCGCCTGTTCCTCTCTTTATGGCTCTTTCTATGTTTTCAATGGGCATGTTGGCTTTCTTTGCCTTTTCTATGGCTATCCTTAACCTCGGGTTAAACTCAGGGTCTCCGCCTCCCTGCCTTGCGGCAACGGTAATCTCCCTTAACAGCTTTGTAAACAGCTGTCCCCTTTTTGCGTCCATTTTTGCCTTTTTATGCCTTATGTTATGCCACTTACTATGTCCAGCCATTTTTATACCTCCTAAATGTTTGAAAGCTATAAAACTTTA
The DNA here is from genome assembly GCA_013153765.1 of Aquificota bacterium. GTDB lineage: Bacteria > Aquificota > Aquificia > Aquificales > Hydrogenothermaceae > Persephonella_A. The sequence continues at coordinate 1,539 of JAADDT010000011.1, read as the reverse complement.
TATTAAATAAGGTCGGTTTGTAAAGCGTCCCGTTTGTCCCTATCTTTAAAAATAAGGTATGTGTAAAAACGGCGGTAATCAACATTTTAAAGGTTTTGTTCCGTATTGAAAAATTTTAGTCAGGTATTATTATATTTTATATAATGAAAATTATAAATGGAGGTGGTTGCCATGGACAGGAGAAACCTGCCGGCATTTGGCTGGAACCCTTTAAGGGAGTTGGTAAGGATAGAGCAGGAGCTTAACAAGGTGTTCAACGAGCTTGTTCCTACTCCAAAGGCTGAGATAGAGGAGATAACCAGATGGGCTCCAAGGGTTGATGTTTACGAGAAGGACAACAAGCTGGTGATAGAGGCTGAAATTCCCGGGGCGAAGAAAGAGGACGTTGAGGTAAAAATCAAGGACAACGCTGTTATCATCAGGGGAGAAGTGAAAAGGGAAGAGGAAGAGAAGGACAAAACATACTACAGGACTGAAAGGTTCTACGGCGTGTTTGAAAGGGTAATACCTCTACCTGTTGACGTTAAGCCGGACGAGGCAAAAGCCACTTTTGAAAACGGCATACTGCGTATAGAAATACCTAAACTGGCTGAAGAGAAGGAGATAAAGATAGAGGTAAGCTAAAAGACCGTAAACTTGTTGCTCCCTGTTCTTCCTGCTAAAATATTGAAAAAACCGAAGGTAATAGGATGTCCGTAAATCTTTCAGAGCAGGAGTTCAGGGAGCTTGCCGTTAATTACAACGTAATTCCCGTATTTAAGGAAATCCTTTCTGACGTTGACACTCCACTTTCCGTTTTTCAGAAAATCCACTCTCCGGACAGGTTCAGTTTCCTTTTTGAAAGCGTGGAGCAGGGGGAAAGCGTTGGCAGGTATTCCTTTATCGGCTCATCTCTACCTGTCTATCTGAAAACGAAGAAAAACTTTGCCGAGTTTTACAACAACGGTCAGGTCCAGTGCAAGAACACAAACGACCCGATAGGGGAGTTGAAAACGCTTTTAGACCGTTTCAAGCCTGCCAAAGTTGAAAACCTTCCTCCCTTCTGGGGCGGTTTTGTGGGATACGTGGGATACGACGTGGTGCATTTTTACGAGCCTATACCTGACCTGAAGCCGGACACACTGAAACTGCCAGACCTTTACTTTTTTTTAAGCGACGAGGTGGTGGCTTTTGACAACGTGAACAAAACGATAAAAATAATCGTCAGTGCGGTTATTGAGGAAGGGGACGACGCAGGGGAAAAATACAGGGAGACGATAGGCAGAATAGAGAAGATAGAGGAAAGGCTAAACAGGGAGATAAAACTGCCGAGGATACCTGTTTTAAACGTTCAAGAGGTTGACATAAAACAGTGGAAATCAAACTTTTCAAAAGAGGATTTCCTGAAAGCGGTTGAAAAATGCAAGCATTACATAAGGGAAGGGGACATTATTCAGGTCGTTATCTCACAGAGGTTTTCAAAAAAGCTGAAGGCTGAGCCGATAAACGTTTATCGGGCTGTAAGGTCTATAAATCCTTCTCCTTACCTGTTTTACCTTG
>JAADDT010000087.1 GCA_013153765.1 Aquificota bacterium | reverse complement strand
AAATCTGAATGTATGAACCCTTTCACGTGATTTTCACACAAAAGGTCTTAAATTTATTGGTATGAAGGTGCTTGTCGTTGAAGACAACGTGGAGCTGAACAATACGCTTAAAGAGATACTGGAACTGAACGGTTATCTGGTTGATACCGTTTACGACGGTGAACAGGCATTGGACTTCCTTGACCTGTACGACTATGACCTTGTTATTTTGGACATTATGCTTCCCAAGATAGACGGCTTTCAGGTCTGTAAAATAATGCGTGAAAGGGAGGACTACACCCCTGTCCTTATGCTTACGGCAAAGGACACCACCTCCGATAAGGTAAAGGGACTGGACATAGGAGCTGACGACTACCTCGTAAAGCCGTTTGACATAGACGAACTCCTTGCCAGAGTAAGAGCGTTGATAAGGAGAGTTTCTACCGAAAAGTCCAATGTGGTAAAAATAGGAGACATTACGGTTGACCTTGACAAAAGGGAGGTTTTTCGGGACGGAAAAAGCCTTATCATAACCCCAAAGCTGTTTTGCATACTGGAACAGCTCGTAAGGAACAGAGGAAAGGTCGTAACTTACGAAAGCCTTATGAACAAGTGCTGGGACATTACGGACTACCCCTCAAGGGAGACGGTCAGAGCGAACATAAAGCTACTGCGTAAAATCCTCCAGAACAAGGACATAATCCACAACGTATCAGGCGTAGGTTATAAAATAGAATGAAATTAGACCAGTTTCTAAAAGCCAGATTAAAAATAACAATACTTATCTCTTTCATCTCCACGCTGATACTGTCCGCATTTTCAGGCAGTATTTACTACTTTTACAAGGAGCAGATACTTTACGAAATATCGGACGAACTGAAAAGCATAGCATTTGAGGTCTCAAAGGCGGTTGAAAACCCTGTGGTTGACCTTTCAATAATAAGGGAGATAAACATACCTGACGACACATTCCTGTGTATTTACAACCATCAGGCACAGATGGTTTTTTACAAAAACAGGCTTTGCAACATAAACAGCTTTTTTTCCGGTTTTAAAATAATAGGCTACGACGTTGTGTTCGGCACTTCCATCAGGAAGGGAAACGCCCTTTACCACGTTTACGTGGGAAAAAATCTGGCAAGAATACTGGCAAGCCTTGAAAAACTCAAGCTTATACTGTTTTACCTTACTTTCGTCATATCAATGATCATTCTGGTTTTTTCCTTTTTCATCTCAAAGTGGATACTGTCTCCCATAAAGGAGACCTTTGAAAAGCAGGAAAGGTTTACCCAGAACGTTTCACACGACTTAAGGACGCCCCTTACGGTCATATCAACTAACCTGTACCTGATAAAACAAAAAAACTTCCAGAACATACAGAAAAACATTGAGAACATATCAAAAACGGTGGAATACATGAAAAACCTGGTTAACGACCTGCTTTTTATAAGCCAGATAGGAGAAAAGGAAAGAAAGCCCGTAAACATAAACGAGGTAATAAAAAAACAGCTTTCCCTCCTTTCCCCCAAGATAGAGGAAAAAAATCTGGGAGTGCTTTTGAAGGAGGAGGACACCATCGTTGTGGAAGCGGACGAAAGGGACATGGAAAAGCTTTTTTCAAACCTGCTTGAAAACGCAATAAAATACAACCAGGAAAACGGAGAAATAATAATAAACATAAAGAAAAAGACCGTATCAATAAAAAACACAGGCAGGCTTATAGAAAAGGAAAACCTGAACAAAATATTTGAAAGGTTTTACAGGGAGGACAAGTCAAGGACTTCCGAAGGTTCAGGTCTCGGTCTGGCAATCGTGAAGGAGATAGCAGACCACTACAACCTGAAGCTGAAAGTAAAGGTTGACGGGAAGTACAACCAGTTTATTATAAGGTTTTGAAATTTTCACAGCATTTTCACATTGAAACCATATAATCTTAAATGTAATAAGGTTTGCTAACTTTTCTCCTAAACCTCCTCCCCTCTCCCTCCTTTCCCCCTTTACGGGGGATTTTTATTTTTCCGTTAAAGCCCTCCTCATAACCTCCACTGGCGGTGTCCTTCCCGTCCATATCTCAAAAGCTTTAGCCCCCTGATAAAGTAGCATAGGCAGACCGTCCTGCCACAGACAGCCCTTTTCTTCAGCCGCTTTCAAAAGCGGTGTTTTCCTATATATAATATCAACTACCACGTGGTTTTTGCCCAGTTTTGAGTAATCAAAAAGTGGCTCGTCCTCGTCCCTCAAGCCGATAGAAGTGGTGTTCACCACCACATCAACCCTGTCCAGCAGTTCCTCCACCTGCCCAAGGGAAACAGGCTTTATTACCTCCTCCGCAAACCTGTGAAGGGATTTAAAGTCTTCGGCTATCCTTTCAGCCCTGCTTACAGTCCTGTTTGCAATGTATATTTTTTCCGCCCCTTCCTTTGTCAGACCGTAAACCACAGCCCTTGAAGAGCCTCCAGCCCCAATAACCAGATACCTTTTCCCTTCCAGATCAGGCATTAGTTCCTTCAAGCCCTGAATGAAGCCGTAAGCGTCCGTATTGTAGCCCTTCAGGTAGCCGTCAAGGTTTACCACCGTGTTGCAGGCACCTATGTATTTTACCTCTTGTGATACTTCGTCAAGGAAAGGAATAACCTCCTCCTTGTGTGGAACGGTGATGTTAAAGCCCTTTATTGAGAGGGATTTTATACCTTCAACAGCCTTTTTAAGGTCTTCAGGCTTTACCTCAAAGGGAAGGTAAACGGCGTTTATGCCCAGATGTGAAAAGGCGGCTGTCTGAAACTTGGGAGATTTTGAATGTTTAACCGGATAACCTATTATGCCGTAAACGGCAGTCTGCCCGTTTATGTCCAGTTCCATCAGGAGGTTATCTCAAACTTGTGCTGTCCTATCTGTACCTTTTTAACCCACGGCAGGGAGTTTTTTATAGCCACGATGATAACGTCCTTCATCGTCAAGTCCGGAACGGGACAGGTTGAACAGGCTCCCAGCAGTTGGAGATAAACCGTGTCGTCCTCCACCTTAACCAGCCTTATGTCGCCCATGTCTAAAGCTAAAGCCGGTCTTATCATCTCAAGGACGTTTTCTACTTCCTGCTCTCTTGTTTTTACCATTACTCTCTCTCCAGATTTGTTTTTGGGACTTCCAGCCCCAGTTTTTCCTGTAGCTCCCTAAAAAACATCTCCCTTTCGCCGTTTGTCAGGTTAAGCACGTTGAACGCCCCCCTTATGCTTAACCTTCTCAATACTATGTCTTCCAGCTTCTTTTCGTAAAAATAGCCGAAATACTTTTTAACGATTTCTTCACTTTCAGGATACTCCTCAAGCAGGTGGAACACCTT
>JAADDT010000005.1 GCA_013153765.1 Aquificota bacterium | reverse complement strand
ACCTTCCTCGTAAAGCTTTGAGATGATAGGTGCCATACCGTGGTACCTCAAACCGCCTGCGTGTATTGAAGGTGGTATAAAGTCGTGTCCAAGCGTGTGCATCTTCATTAAAGGAGTAAAGCCAGCCGTATCTCCAAAATCGTAAGTGTAGCTTCCTCTGGTCAGCGTTGGACAGGCTTCAGGCTCTACAGCAATAAACCTTGTACAGCTGTCTCCCGAAAGCCTTTCTATCATAAACGGCAGGGCTAACCCTCCAAAATTACTGCCTCCTCCAACCGAACCTATAACCACGTCCGGATAGTGTTTTACCTGTGCAAGCTGTTTTTTCGCCTCCAGTCCGATAACGGTCTGATGGAGTAGAACGTGGTTAAGAACGCTTCCCAGCGAGTAGTGTGTGTCCGGATTTTCCAGTGCCTCCTCAACAGCCTCACTGATCGCTATACCCAGACTACCCGGATTGTCCGGATCGTTTTCCAGAACCGTCCTGCCGGCTTTAGTGTAAGGGCTTGGGCTCGGTATTACCTCCGCTCCCCAAGTCTCCATCAGTATTTTACGGTAAGGTTTCTGGTGGTAGCTTACCTTCACCATATACACCTTTACCTGAACGCCGAAATACTGTCCTGCAAAGGCAAGGGAACTACCCCACTGTCCCGCTCCCGTCTCTGTAGTAAGCTTTTTTATCCCTTCTTTAGCATTGTAAAAAGCCTGCGGAACGGCAGTGTTTGGCTTGTGGCTACCGGGAGGAGACACACCTTCGTATTTATAATAAATCTTTGCCGGCGTATCCAGAAACTCCTCAAGGTTTGTGGCTCTTATTAAGGGAGTAGGTCTCCACAGGGCGTAAACGTCCAATACTTCAGGAGGTATTTCTATCCACCTTTCCTGTGATACTTCCTGCTCTATTAAAGCCTGCGGAAACAGGGCTGAAAGCTTTTCCGGACTTATGGGCTCCTTCGTTTCCGGATCAAGCGGTGGCTCTAAAGGTGAAGGTAAATCGGGAAGTACGTTATACCAGTATTTAGGTATCTCACTGTCCGGCAGTATTATCTTTTTCATCAAAACCCCTCCTTACGCTACTGTTAAAATTATACAAAAGAAAAATATTAAAAATCTCATAAACCGTTTTCACCTGCGGTAGTAATATGTTTATAAAGAAAAACAAAAGGAGGTTAAAGTATGTCAGAGATTGACGTTATTGCAACAATCAGGGAAGCAATTGAAACTGACAAGGAAAAACCGAACCTTGGAATGGTTGATATCCATCAGGCAAGGGAATTAATAGAGGAAGCCGGTGCAACCCTGCTTGACGTCAGACCGCCGGCAAAAGTGGAAGGTGAAAATGCTGAAGAAGCTAACGTTCCAAACGCTTACTACACGCCGATTACAGAGTTCGTTTTCCATTACGAGGAGGGAAGGATTCCTAAAGATAAAACCGCACCTATAGTGGTCGGCTGTAAAATGATGAAGTTTGCAAACAGGACTATGGGATACCTTGAGGCATTGGGATACAAAAACGTGTTTGTATTGGACACGGATATAAAAGACCTTATAGAGGTATATAAAGCCAAATCCTGCTAACATCTGCTAAAATATTTCCTAAAACGACAGGAGTGTTTTATGGGCAGGACAGCGTTTATCTTCCCCGGACAGGGCTCACAACAGGTGGGAATGGGAAAAGATGTTTACGACAAATATCCGGAAATAAGGGAACTGCACGGCAGAATAAACAGGCGTTTAGGCTTTAGCCTTACGGACATTATGTTTGGAGACGAAGAAAAGCTCAACCTGACCATATACACCCAGCCTGCTTTAGTGCTTGCCTCTTACTCACTGCTTTACGCTCTGGGCAGGGAAAAGCCGGAATTAAAGCCGGACTACACGGCAGGACACTCCCTTGGAGAATTTTCAGCACTGGTATCAGCCGGCTCAATTGACGTGGAGGACGGCGTCTGGATTACTTACATACGCGGAAAGCTTATGCAGGAAGCGGTACCGGAAGGTAAAGGTGGTATGGCGGCTGTAATAGGACTGTCTCCACAGGAAATAGAAGAAACGCTTGAAGGGATTGACGGCATAGTGGAAATAGCCAATTACAACTCGCCGGAACAGACCGTAATATCGGGAGAAAGGGAAGCGGTTGAAAAAGCAGTCCAGCTACTTAAAGAAAAAGGTGCAAAAAAGGTTGTCCCGTTAGCCGTGTCCGTCCCTGCACACTCCTCCCTCCTTAAAGAAAAGGCAGAAGAGTTCAAAAAATACCTTCAGAAAATAGAAATCAAAGACCCGCAGGTGCCGGTAATTTCAAACATTACGGCAAGACCTTTAACGACAGGAGAAGAAGTGCGGTCTGAATTGGAAAAACATTTTTACTCACCTGTAAGGTGGACCCAATCGGTAGAATTCTTAATAAACCAAGGTGTTGACAGGTTTATTGAGATAGGACCTAAAAAAGTCCTTACAGGACTGGTAAGGCGGATTAACAAAAGCGTTAACACCGCAAACGTCCAGCAGTTGGAAGACATACAAAAACTATAAAGGAGAAGGAAGATGAAAAACCTGCTGATGGCTCTGCTATTTTTAGGATTTACATCACTGGCGTTTGCCTGTCCCTGCAATCAGGCAAGCTCTGACTGTCCCGGCTGTGGAAAGGCAAAAACACAAGCATCAGACAGCTACAAGGACAAAAAAATCTACACTAACAAAGCAAACTGTCCAAAATGTGCTAAAAAAGACGCTGAAGGGAAAGTAAAGAAAGATTAGGTTGTCAAACACCATATTTATAACGGCTACAGATACAAGCGTTGGAAAAACGACCGTAAGCGGTGCTTTAGCGAAAATACTTAAAGACAAGGGCTATTCCGTAGGCTACTTCAAGCCTGTGGAAACCGGCTGTGGGCAGGTCTGTCCTGACGGAGAAACCCTTTCAAGGATTACGGGACAGCCGCTTGAAGAGGTTGTCCTTTACAGCTTTTCTAACCCTGTGGCTCCGTTAGTAGCTCAGCAGTTGGAAGGTAAGGAAATAGACATTAACCGTATTTACACCCATCTGGACTACCTCCAGTCCAGATACGACTACCTTATAGTTGAAGGTGCAGGCGGGATAAAAGTGCCTATTACGGAAAGGGACGGGCAGATATACACTTACCTTGACTTTGTTTACGAAACGGGACTGGCTGTCCTTATAGTGGCAAGGGCTGGACTGGGAACGATAAACCACACCTCCCTCACGGTTGACGTGCTGAACTACATAAACGCAGACATAAAGGGAATTATCCTGAACGGCTACACCGGAGAGGATGTTAGCGAAAGGACAAACCCTGAAGTGATATACCAGATGAC
>JAADDT010000076.1 GCA_013153765.1 Aquificota bacterium | reverse complement strand
TATCCCTTAAAAGGTCCTTATCTATGGTGGTGTATATCTTGTAGCCACCCTTGTATAATTCGTCTATCCCGTACCTTTCGGCAAACCACAGCCTTACCATTTCTGTAAAGTAGTCGTGTATGTTAACCTCTTCCTCGTCCATCACTTTCAGGACGATAGGTTTTTCGTAGCATTTTTTTGCGGTGTATATGTCTATATAACCTTCCTCAACCATACTCTGGAGTACGGCGTTCCTCCGCTGGATAGCACCTTCCATATTTTTGTAAGGGTCGTACCTGCTGGGGGCTTTAGGCAGTCCTGCAAGTACAGCCGCCTCACACACGTCAAGCTCCCATACGTGTTTGCCGAAGTAAACCTGTGCCGCCGATTCTACGCCGTAAGCACCGTGTCCCAGATATATCTGGTTAAGGTACATCTCAAGTATTTTATCCTTTGGATAAATACGGTTGAGCTTTATGGCAAGAACCATCTCTTTTATTTTTCTTTTAAAACTTTTTTCAGGTGTTAAAAACAGGTTTTTTATTAGCTGTTGGGATATGGTACTTCCCCCTGCCACTATCCTTCCGGAGGTGATGTTCGTAAAGGCGGCTCTCATTATGCCCCACAGGTCTATCCCCGGGTTTTCGTAAAAAGTCCTGTCTTCTATGGATATGAAGGCGTACTTAACGTGGTCAGGTATCCTTTCTATCGGTACGTACTGCCTCCTTTGGACGAAAAACTCCGTAAGGAGGGAGCCGTCAGAGGCGTAAACCTTTGATACCTGACTGGGCTTCCACTTTTCAAGGTTTCTAACGTCCGGCAGGTTCCTTGTATTAACGTATATTATGAAAGCCAGCACAAAAGCCCCTATTAAAAAAATGCCGAATACCGTTAGGGAAAGGAAAAGTATCCGCTTTTTTGTCAGCATTTATCCTATCCTTTTTAATTTTATTTTTATTTAATCCAAAATAATAATTTTATAAAAAAATACCAGATTTTCACGGTTAATATTCTAATTCGTATTAACATTTATTCTTGTTAAAACGGGCAAAAATAAGATAAAATAAATACGTTTAAAAAGCTGTGTGAGGAGTTAATGGCTACTGGGGAGAGCTTTTTGACCTTTCAGGATATAATCCACAGACTTGAGAAATACTGGACAGACAAGGGCTGTATCCTGTGGCAACCTTACGACATAGAGGTTGGGGCAGGTACTATGAACCCTGCCACGTTTTTACGCTCACTGGGACCTGAAGACTGGAACGTCTGTTATGTGGAGCCTACCAGAAGACCTAAAGACGGTAGGTACGGGGAAAATCCCAACAGGCTCCAGCATTACTACCAGTTTCAGGTAATACTTAAACCTGCACCTGAAAACCCTCAGGAGCTTTACCTAAAAAGCCTTGAAGCACTGGGAATAGACCTGAAGAAGCATGACATACGGTTCGTTGAGGACGACTGGGAAAGTCCAACACTTGGAGCTTGGGGACTTGGCTGGGAGGTGTGGCTTGACGGTATGGAAATTACACAGTTTACCTATTTCCAGCAGGTAGGCAGTCTTGACCTTCCTGTGATCAGCGTTGAGATAACGTACGGACTTGAAAGGATAGCTATGTATCTGCAAAACGTTGACAGCGTTTACGATATAGTGTGGGCTCCGGGACTTACTTATGGAGATATATACAAGGAAGCGGAAAGGCAGTGGTCAATATACAACTTTGAGATGGCTGATGTGGATATGCTGAAAAAAACCTTTGAGATGTACGAAAGGGAAGGTTTCCGTCTTGTGGAAAACAACCTGCCCATACCGGCTTACGATTACGCCCTGAAATGCTCCCATATTTTCAACCTTTTAGATGCGAGAGGTTCGCTGTCCGTAAACGAAAGGGCAAGGTATATAGGCAGGGTCAGGAACCTTTCCCGGGAGTGTGCCAGGTCCTTCGTCAAGCACAGGGAAGAACTGGGATACCCACTTCTATCTAAAAAGGAGAATAGATGAGGAACTACCTCCTTGAAATAGGCACCGAAGAACTACCGCCAACTGCTGTAAATACAGCACTGGAATATTTCAGTGAAAAACTGCCTGAGCTGTTCAAAACCTACCTTGGGACAGAGGGAGATGTGGAGGTTTTCGGCTCCCCAAGGAGGATAGGTTTCCTGCTGAAAAACCTGAAGGAAAAAGAACCGGATAGGGAGGAGCTGATTATAGGTCCCCCTGCAAAGGTGGGCATAGACAGTGAAGGCAGGTTTACAAAAGCCGCTTTATCCTTTGCCGCAAAAAACAACATACCTGTGGAAGAGCTTCAGGTAATAGAAAACGAAAAGGGCAGGTACCTTGCCGCAAAGGTTGTGAAGGAAGGAAAACCACTTGTAGACCGGATAAACGAGGTGGTGCCGGAGCTTGTATCCCGCATTCCTTTTCCTAAAACGATGCGTTGGGACAGTAGCGGATACCGTTTTTCCAGACCTATCAGATGGGTCGTTTCCCTGCTTGATACGGAAGTGGTGCCTGTGGAAATAGGAAACCTGAAAGGTGGCAGGCATACTTACCTCCACAGGTTTATGACCGAGCCTGTCGGCAGGGGAGAAAGGAAAGAACTGCCGGACGCCCTTTCATACGGCAAGGTCTGTAAGGAAGGTTTTGTTATTCCGTTTTATGAAGAAAGGGAAAAACTGATAAAAAAACAGATAGAGGAGTTTGCACAGACCTTGGACGCCCAACCTGTTCTGGACAGGGAACTTCTGAACGAGGTGGCTAACCTTACCGAATATCCAGTAGCCGTCTTAGGTAATTTCTCACCGGAATATCTGGTCTTACCTAAAGAGGTGATAATAACCGTATGTAAAGTACATCAGAGGTATTTTAACTTTGAAAGGGACGGACAGTTAATACCAAAATTCCTTGCCTTTTCAAACACAGCCGTACCTGACACCTCGGTTGTGGCAAAAGGCTACGAAAAGGTGCTAAAGGCAAGGCTTGAAGATGCGTTGTTCTTCTATGAAGAGGACCTGAAGCACAACCTTGAGGAGTTTTACCCCAAATTGGCAGGCGTACTGTTCCACCAAAAGCTTGGAAGTATGCTTGAAAAGGTGGAAAGGAACGGAAAGCTTGCCCTTGCCGTTTCGCGGCAGACAGGTCTTTCTGACAGGGATACGGTAAGCAGGGCTAACAAGCTTTCAAAATGTGATCTTCTGACGGAAATGGTAAAGGAGTTTGACGAGCTACAGGGGATAATGGGAATGCATTACGCCCTGAAGCAGGGGGAAAAGGAAGAGGTGGCAAGGGCAATATACGAACATTACCTTCCCAAAACTGGGGAAGACGGTCTTCCTCAAACGGAAACGGGAACGGTTCTTGCCGTCGGGGACAAGCTTGACACTGTAGC
>JAADDT010000102.1 GCA_013153765.1 Aquificota bacterium | reverse complement strand
TCAACCAGAAGGGACATTATGGCGTCCACTTCCTCTTTAGGTCTTCCCCAGTTTTCGGTGGAAAAGGCAAAAACGGTAAGCCAGTTTATCCCAACCTGATTTGCGGTCTCTATAAGCTCCTCAACCCGTTTTGCACCTTCCCTGTGTCCGTAAACCCGTGGCAGTCCCCTTCTCCTTGCCCATCTGCCGTTGCCGTCCATTATTACCGCAACGTGGTTGGGAATCTTATAAAGGTTTTCCATCAGCCTTCAACCCCTAACTTTCTGCGGGCTATTTCAGCCTCCTCAGTGTCAGGGAAGTTATCTATCAGCTGTCTTAAAATCCTGTTAGCCTCTTCCGTTTCCCCCATCTTCATAAGGGCAAACGCCTTTTTAAGCATTGCGGAGGGCAGTTTATTACAGTCCACTATCTCTCCGGACTGGCAACCCTGTATCAGCCTGTCAAAAACCTGAACCGCCTTTTCGTAATTCCCTTCCGTATAATAGGTCTGACCTATCCAGAAAAGGGCGTTGTCGTAAAGCTCACTGTCCTTGTATTTGCTTATGAACTCCTTAAATATCTCCCTTGCCTGCTCTATCTTTCCCTTGTAATAGGCGTCAAGTCCGTACCTGTACAGCTCTTCAGGATTTTCCGGCATTTTTACCTTTTCCTCACCTTCCTTTGGAAGCTGGGAAAGGCTTGAAGGACTGTTTTCTTCAGCCAGTTCAACACCTTCCACCTTTCCGAAAGACTGTATTTTACGGAGGGCTATTTCGTTTTTTGAAGCCACCTTTGCCACGTTGTCAACCCTGTCAGAAAGGCGGGATATGTCCCCTTCCATCTTTTCCTGCTTCTCCTGTAGCTGGGCTACCTGCTGTTTTAACCGTATAACCTCCTTCTGGAGAACATCAACATCGGTTTGCTGTGTACAGCCTACCAGAAAAACGGTGGAAAACGGTATGGAAAAAAGGATTTTTTTCATCTTTTCCTCCTGTGTGGTTGTGAAAACTACATAGTAAATATATAATTGAACGTATATCCATTTCAAGGTAAAGCGTTATGGACGGAGCCGCAGAATACCTTTCCGAAAAACTCACCCAGTTTCTCCAGCAAAAATTAAAAGAGTTTAATTCCTTTTCGGAAGAAATTGAAAAAATTAAAACCCAATACCCGAAAATTCTGGACAGCCTTTTCCACGGAAAGGGAGAAAACCAGAAGGTAAAACAGCAGGCTTTCCTTATGGGAAGGGAGTTTTTTGAAAAAGGTCTGTCCTATATGCTCCTTCTGGACATAAACAGCCACCTTTCCCCGTATATAGTCCGTTTCCTTTCAAAAGGGAAAAATGAGGTGGAACAGATAATAGACACGGTGAAAACCGTTGAGGAAAAGATAAGGTTCGTTGAAAACACCGTGGCTTACGGCTACCTTTCCGAAAGCATAAAACAGGACAAGGAATGGATAAGGGAAAAGCTGAAAATAATAAAAAATTCAGAAAGCACTATGAAACCTTTTATCAGGGACCACCTGATATGGGTTAACCGCGTACTTGAGGACATCAGGAAGTTAAGGGCTGAACCTTCCGTACCTGTAGGGCATTACAGCAGTGATCTGGGAAAAAGGCTTGAGCACTCCACAAACAGCGGTGTGTTTGGACAGCACAGGGAGGAGCTTATAAAACTCCACAAAAAGATACACGTAAGCACAGTCCAGATTTACCACTTTTTGCACAAAAAGGACTACAAACACCTTTTACTTGAGTACCTTGAGTTTTTTAACCTTGTCGGTAAGCTGGTAAGCCTGCTCGGTATCACTTTTGCCGTTATGTACGAAGAAGACGCTAACATAGACCCTTTAACAAAAGTCCTCAGCAGGAGAAGTCTTGAGTTCATACTGTCGTCAAACTTCCAGATAGCAAAAATATCAAAAAGACCCCTTTCGGTGGCTATGGTTGACATAGACAACTTTAAAAGGATAAACGACCTTTACGGACACCAGATAGGAGACTGCGTCCTTACAACGGTGGCACAGAGGATACAGCAGAACCTCCGTAAATCGGACTTTATATTCAGGTACGGGGGAGAGGAATTTTTAGTCCTCCTGCCGTTCACACCTAAAGAAGATGCTGTAAAGGTAATACAAAAGGTTGTGAGGGAGGTCTCTAAAGAACCTATCCGTTGCGGTGATTTTCAAGGTACAATAACCGTATCTGCCGGCGTGTCCTCAATAGAGGAGGCAAAAAGCATATACTCCCTCATATCTCAGGCTGACAGGGAGCTTTACAGGGCTAAAAGCTCTGGAAAAAATCAGGTTTCTGCATAACTAATATACGAGGGCAGGAGGTAATCTGTTGAAAGTGGGCATAATCAGTCTGGGCTGTCCCAAAAACCTTGTTGATACGGAACTGCTTATGGGAAAGCTGAAAGCCTCCCAAGTCCAGTTTACAGACAGGCTGGAGGAGGCTGACGTGATCATCGTAAACACCTGCGGTTTCATAAACGACGCAAAGGAAGAATCCGTTGACACAATCCTTCAGGTGGCACAGTACAAGAAGGACGGCAAAAAGGTGGTGGTTACCGGCTGTCTCGTTGAAAGGTACAAAGAGGAGCTTGAAAGGGAAATACCGGAGGTTGACCTGTTTATAGACCTGAAAGGTGAGCTTACGATACCGGAAAAACTCGGTCTTCAGGTGGAAGGTGATTTTGACCTTTACAAAAACAGAGTTTTAACCACGCCTCCACACACCGCCTATCTGAAAATAGCCGAAGGCTGTGATCACACCTGTAGTTTCTGTGCCATACCGAAAATAAGGGGAAAGCACAGGAGCAGGAGCATAGAGAGTATCGTTCAGGAGGCAAAAACCCTTGCGGAAAAGGGAGTTAAGGAGCTGAACATAGTATCACAGGACACTTCCTTTTACGGAACAGACCTGTACGGCAGACCTGCACTGTGGGATTTAATAGAAAAACTGGAAAAAATAGAAGGTATAAAGTGGATAAGGCTTTACTACCTGTATCCTTCAACGGTGAACGAAGATTTCTTCAAAAAAATGGCTGACAGTGAAAAGGTCGTCCCATACCTTGAGATGCCTATACAACACAGTGAAGACAAAATCCTTAAAGATATGATGAGGGGATACAGGAAGGGAAAGCTTGAAAAAATACTTGAATGGAAGGAAAAGTATCTTCCACACGCCGCAGTAAGGTCAGCCGTGATCGTGGGATTTCCCACAGAAACGGAAAGGGAGTTTAACCGTCTGGTGGATTTCATAAAGGAAGCACGGTTTGACTGGCTGGGCGTTTTCACCTATTCCCACGAGGAAGGCACGCCTGCATACGGCAGTTTTAAGGACAAAATACCCTACAGGGAAAAGGTAAGGAGAAAAAACTTGATAGAGGAAGTTCAGGGCAGGATAACGGAAGAAAAAAACAGGGAGCTTGTGGGAAAGGAAATGGAAGTTCTGGTTGACGGATTTTCCGAAGAGTGGGACACCCTGCCTGTTGGAAGGACTTACAGGTCTGCCTTTGAGATTGACGGCATCACTTACGTTGAAACGGTAGAGCCTGTAAAGGTGGGAGAGTTTGTTAAGGTGAAAATAAAGGACGTTGTTGATCAGGTGGACACTGTTGGTGAAATTGTAGAAACAGGTTGAAATTAACAGGAAATTTGATTTTAATGTTTTTAACCTGAAAAGGGAGGAGTTGTTGAGGAAAATAAAAGACTTACGACCGCTGAAGGTTGAACAGGAAAAACTTTACGTTATTAACCAGCTGAAGCTACCTTTCCAACTGGAGTGGCTGGAGCTTGACAGCTACAGGAAGGTTGCACAGGCTATAAAGGAGATGGTGGTAAGGGGAGCTCCCCTGATAGGCATAGTGGGAGCTTACGGTTTTGCCATCGGCATTAAAGAAATTTTACTAAAAGGTGGCGGAAGTGATACAGATGTTCTTAACACCCTCAAAAACACAAGACCGACAGCGATAAACCTGTTCTGGGCACTTGATAGGATGTGGCGTAAGTACGAAAAGCTACAAAAGGAAGGTAAAAACCCTGAAGAAACGGTGAAGGCACTGTTCAGGGAAGCACACAAGATAGAGATGGAGGACTACCACGCAAACAAGTCCATAGGCGGTTTTGGTCAGGTTCTCCTTCCTGAAAAGGGAGGGATACTTACCCACTGCAACACCGGGGCTTTAGCCACCTCAGGCTGGGGAACGGCACTGGGAGTTATAAGAAGTGCTTATCAGGAAGGTAAGAACATCACCGTTTATGTTGACGAAACAAGACCTTACCTGCAGGGGGCAAGGCTTACGGCATGGGAGCTATCTTACGAAGGGATACCCCACTTCCTCATAACGGACAGCTCGGCAGGATTTTTGATGAAAAAAGGTCTGGTAGATGCTGTTATCGTCGGAGCTGACAGGATTACGGCAAACGGGGACGTTGCAAACAAGATAGGCACTTACGCACTTTCAGTTCTGGCAAAGGAGCACAAAATACCGTTTTACGTAGCCGCACCCACGTCAACATTTGACCTTGACACGGAAAGCGGTGAGCACATTCCGATAGAGGAGCGTCCTGAGGAGGAGGTAAAAACCTGCGGAGGAAAACCGGTTGCTCCCGAGGAAACACCTGCAATAAACTACTCTTTTGACATAACGCCGGCGTCTAACATTACAGCCATAATTACCGAAAAAGGTGTAATATCTCCCGTAAACAGGGAAACAATAACAAAAATGCTTAAATACAGGGGAATTTAAGATGAACGTGGTGGCAATTGGTGGTGGAACGGGGCTTTCATCCCTACTAAGAGGGATAAAGCATTTAGTTCCGGCGAAGGTGTCTGACCTTTCCGCTATCGTTACCGTTGCTGACAACGGAGGAAGCTCAGGCAGACTGCGGGAGGAGATGCAGATACCGGCACCGGGGGACATAAGGAACTGTATAGTGGCACTTGCGGAGGACGAGGACATACTTACAAAGGTCTTCCAGTACAGGTTTGAGGAAGGTGAAGGTCTTAAAGGACACTCCTTTGGAAACCTGTTCCTGTCCGTCCTTACAAAGATAACCGGAGACTTCCTTGATGCGGTTGAGATAACCTCGGACATACTGAAGATAAAGGGAAAGATAATACCCTCAACGGACAGTATGGTTGACCTTGTGGCTGAATTTTCAGACGGCACGGTTATAAAAGGTGAAACGGAAATCACGGACTACGGTAAAAAGCTCAAAGGAAAAATAAGGAAAATCTGGCTTGACCCATCAGACGTAAAAGCACCTCCGGAAGCTGTGGAAAAAATAAAGAAAGCCGATGCGGTAATACTGGGACCGGGAAGCCTGTTTACCAGCATAATACCGAACCTGCTGGTTAAAGACATAAGGGACGCACTGCTTGAAAGTGATGCCTGCAAGATTTACATATGCAACGTTATGACCCAGTACGGAGAAACGGACAGGTTTACGGCATCGGACCACATTAAGGCACTGCACAAAACCGTTGGAAAACCGTTTATAGATGCTGTAATATTAAATACCACCGCACCGCCGGATCACCTGATAAAGAAGTACCTGAAGGAACACTCGGAGCCGGTTGTGGCGGACATCGGGAACATCTCCCGTATGGGAATAACGGTTTACGGGGAAGACCTGCTTGACACGGGAAACTACGTCAGGCACAACCCGGAAAAACTGGTTAAAGCACTTACGAAAGTGTTTGAAAAAATTAAGAAAAAACACGCCGCTTGATGGAAAGGTACCTTACGCCGTTTGACACGGCAGGTATGCCGGTAAAGGAAGTTGACACGGTTGTGGTCGGCTCCGGCATAGCAGGGCTTAGCACCGCCTTACAGCTTTCAAAACTGGGCATAAAACCACTTATTGTGGCAAAAAAGCCTGCCACGGTCTCAAACTCATTCCTTGCACAGGGCGGTATTGCCGCCGCAATACACAGGGACGACGACCCCCAGCTACACTACAGGGACACGGTCTCTGCAGGCAGGGGCATATGTGTGGAAAAAAACGTCCGTATTCTGGTTGAGGAAGGTCTGGAAAGGGTCATAGACCTTATAAATTACGGCGTTCCATTTGACAGGGACAAAAAGGGAAGGATACTTCTTACGCAGGAAGGGGGACATTCACGGAGGCGTGTACTCCACGTGAAAGACAGGACAGGCTCGGCAATAGGCTCAGTTCTGTACAACCTGATAAAGGACAGGGCTGAATTTCTGCTGGGCTACTATCTGGAGGAAATACTTACCGAGGACAACAGGTATGCAGGTATAATAATAACAGATGGGAAGGAAAACTACCTTGTAAGGAGCAAATCCCTCGTCCTTGCCACAGGCGGTTACAGTCCCCTATACCTGAGGAACACTTCCGCCTACCAGATTTCGGGAGACAGCATATCCGTAGCCTACAGGTCCGGCTGTACACTGTCAGACCTTGAGTTTATCCAGTTCCATCCTACCGCACTTTACCTTGAAGGCAAACCGGCATATCTTATTACTGAAGCAGTAAGGGGCGAAGGGGCAGTCCTTGTTGACGACGAAGGTAAAAGGTTCGTTGACGAGATGAAACCGAGGGACGAGGTGGCAAGGGCAATATTCAAAAAATACCTTGAAGGGAGGAAGGTCTTCCTTGACGTCTCACCTCTGAAAAAGAAAGGCATATCCCTTGAGGAGCGTTTTCCCACCGTTTACGGACTGCTTAAACAGTTCGGACTTGAAAAAAACAGCCTTATTCCCGTAAGTCCTGCGGCACACTACTCAATAGGAGGGATTAAAGCCACCGCAAACGGGAAAACATCCGTTGAGGGAATATTCGCCGTCGGGGAAAACGCCTGTACGGGAATACACGGGGCAAATAGACTGGCAAGCAACTCGTTGCTTGAGTGTATCACTTTCGGCTACAAAACAGCTTACTCTGTTTTCACCTATAATATGTATGCTAATATAAAAAAGGTAAAAATCAAATCGGAAAGGAAAAGTGGAAGCCTGCTTACCAAAGAAGACAGGTATAGATACCTGATGGAAATGAAAAAAATTATGTGGAAAGAGGCAGGACTTGAACGCTCCCAGCAGGGGCTTAACAGGGCACTTGAGAAAGTAAAGGAAATACAACAAAAACTGTCCCGCTACGGAAACAGCCGTTATCTGCTTGACCTTACGTACCTTGCTGAAGGTATCATACTGTCCGCAAGGGAAAGGAAGGAAAGCAGGGGAACCCACTACAGGTCTGACTTTCCCGAAGAAAAAAACGATTACAAAAAACATACGAATATTTATAATGGTTTAAAAATAAAACTGGAGGTAAATTAGCCATTCAGGAGTTAAGAGTTAACAGACAGATAAGAGCCAGAGAAGTAAGGCTTATTGACGACACCGGAAACAACAGGGGAGTTGTGCCTATTGAAGAGGCATTGAGGCTTGCGGAAGAGAGGAACCTTGATCTGGTTGAAGTGTCTCCAAACGCAAACCCGCCTGTCTGCAAAATAATGGATTACGGCAAGTACAAGTTTGAGCAGAAGAAAAAGGAAAAGGAAGCCAAGAAAAAACAGCGGGCGAAGATGCAGAACGTTAAGGAGATAAAGTTCAGGATAAAGATTGAAGACCACGACTTCCAGACCAAGCTGAGGCACATAAGGAAGTTTATAGAGGACGGTGACAAGGTAAAGATATGGATATGGTTCAGGGGAAGGGAAAACGTACATCCGGAGTTAGGTGAAAAGTTAGCAAACCGTATTATAGAGGAAGTTTCTGACATTGCTAAGGTTGAAAAACCGCCGAAGAAAGAGGGAAGGAATATGCTGTTTACCCTCGTCCCGAAAACGGGCAAGTAATCAGCGGGCTTTTTTGTAAACGCAGTAAACCCTCTGGGCAACCGTTATGGTTGCACCTGCCGATATGATTGAAAAACCGATGTGAACAGCATCAAGCAGTAAGGTCAGTATGAGTATTACAGACCTTTCTGCTCTTTCCATAATACCCACCTTACAGTCAATACCAAGACCTTCAGCTCTTGCTCTTGCGTAGCTTACCAGAAACGAGGACACAACCGTGTAAAAGGAAAGGGCAAGGGCAACCGAATCCTCCCGGAGGTAAAAGCCTACAGCAACGACAGGCAGGAAATCGGAAATCCTGTCCACAAGGGAGTCAAGGAAAGCACCGAAAACGGAGCTTCTGTTGAACCTCCTTGCCAATGCACCGTCTATCGCATCACACAGGTTTCCCCCTATTAAAAATAACGCACCTAACACAAAATCACCGTTAAGCAGGAAATAGGAGCCTATCCCGACGAAAACAACCCCTGCCACAGTAATCTGGTTAGGCGTTATACCTAACCTGTAAAGCAGGTTTACAACGGGAGATACCGCCTCTTCAAAGACAGGTTTAAGCTGTTTTATTATCTGACTCATAAAACTCCCTTGCCTTTTTTATAAAAATTTCCGTTTTTTTCAGGTCTTTCACCCCGGGCTTTACCTCCAGACCTGAGGAGGCATCAACGCCGTAAGGCTTTACCTCTTCCAGCAATTCCCCCACGTTTTGGTGGTTCAGACCGCCGGAAAGGATTACCTTCGGAAAGGTTTTAACTATCTTCTGGGCAAGGGCAGTGTCTATCCTTCTGCCACTGCCACCGTAAACCCCTTCCACGAAGGCGTCTATCAAAACGGTGTACCCCCTTTCCGCAAAAGGCTCTATCCTCTTTATATCCCTTTCGTCCTTTACCCTGAAGGCTTTTATTATCCTGTCTCTGGGAAAGCTTTCAGCAAACTCCACCGTTTCGTCCCCGTGGAGCTGAACCACCTCAACCAGATTGAGCAGTTCCTCCACCAGTGTGTATTCGGGATTTACAACGACCGCCACCGGAACAGCCTTACCTTTCAGCCTTCCGGCTATCTTCCCTATCTCCCCAAGTGTAAGGTGTCTTGGACTTTTGGGAAAATGCACCATACCGATATGCGTCGCACCTAAGGAAGCAACCTTTTCAGCCTGCATGGGAGTTGTAAGACCGCACACCTTTATCAGTCCCATACCCTTTCCAGCTCCCTTATGTATATCTTGAACACTTCCACGCCGTCCTTTTTAACCGTTATCTTCCTGATTTTACCTTCCTCGTAGCTGTACTCTGCGGAAAACCCGTCAAACACAGCCTTCTCAAGCAGACCGTTGTCGTATATCAGCTCCAGTTCGCCGTCCCTTACCTTCAGCTTTCTCCCATCACAGCTGTAATTGGCGTTTTCAGAAATGGGAAACCTGCCTGTAAGGAGATGTTTCAGGTGGAAGGGCATTTTCACGTTAAGGTAATCCCAGTACATATCAAGCTGGCTACCGCACACCTGCTTCTTACCTGCCAGCTTTAAACATACCGTATCACCTTCGTAGCTGACGGACAGGACGCTACCTCCAAGTGGAGTTTTTACCGTAATGTCCGTCCTTTTACCGAGCTTTCCGTAAAACACCAGATAGGCACCTTTAACGAAAAGGTTGCCTCTTACTTTATACTCTCCCGCTTCCTGTGAAAGGGCTTTCACCTTCTCAAATTCAAGCCTGCAGTTTTCCTTCTTTACCAGAGGAGCACAGGAGACAAAAAAGGCAACAAGCAGGGCTAATAAAGATACTCCCCTCATCTCTCCAACTGCTTAAGCTTTTTTATTATTTTTTCTTTCAGACCCGGCTCACCTTCCTTGCCGGTTTTGTTTATTATCTCAAGGGCTTTTTTGTAATACCTGACAGCCTCCTCCTTCTTTCCCATAGCCTCCAAAATCTCCCCCATATGTTCGTTTAGTATAGGATCATCAGGCATCTGGTCTAAAGCCTTCTTCACGTATTGGTAAGCCTTTTCGTAATCACCTTTCTTAAAGTACCCCCAGCCTAAACTGTCCAGATAAGCCGGATTGTCCGGATCAAACTGGAGGGCTTTTTTTACCAGCTCTATTCCCCTGTCAACTGCAATCTCCCTGTTTATGTAAGAATAACCCAGATAGTTTAAAACGTCCGGAAAGTCCGGTCTGAGCTGTAGAGCTTTCAACAGGGATTTTTCCGCCTTTTCCCACTCGTTCAGCTTGTCGTAGTAAATTCCCTGATAAAAGTAAAGCACCGCATCTTCAGGAGCTTTTTCTATCGCCTTGTTTATTATCTGGAGGGCTTTTTCCGTGTTTCCCTTCTCGTCTTCCAACTCGGCAAGGAGTATGTAAAGCCTGTAGTCTTCAGGATTTATCTGGAGCATTCTGTTTACCGTTTCCACCGCAAGGTCGTACTTGCCTTGCCTGACGTAAACCTCAGCAAGCCTTTCCAGAACGTCAAGGTCGTCCGGTCTTTCCTCAAGCACCTTCAGGTATAACTCCTCCGCTTCCTTGTACCTGCCGAGGCTTTCGTAAGCCATTCCCAGTATTACAGCCACCGCAAGGTTGTCAGGATTTTCCCTGTACAGCTTTTCAAGTTCCTCAACAACCTCCTCAGCCTTGTCTTCCTTCAGGTAGAGCAGGAACTTTTTAAAAAGGGCGTCCTTGTTTTCAGGATCAAGCTGGACTATCCTGTTTATTATTTTCTCAGCCTTTTCGTTCTGGTCTGTCTGGACGTATATCTGGAAAAGCCTGTTTAACGCCTCAAGGTTATCCGGGTCCTTTTCCAACACTTTTTTATAAACCTGCTCAGCCTTGTCCCACTGTCCGTCCTGTGCGTATATGGTTCCAAGTAGCGTAAATGCGGAAGTATAAAGCGGGTCTATCTCAACAGCCTTTTTCAGGTATTCTACAGCCTTTTCCTTCTCTCCCTTAAACAGGTAAATCCTTGCCAGCACGTAGTATATTTTTGGGTCGTCCCCTTTTAGCTTGAGCAACTCCTTAAGCGTTTTTTCCGCCTCTTCAACCCTGTTTTCCTTAAAGTAAACGTCAACCAGATAGGAAAGGAGCTTTTCGTCGTCCGGAAACCTTTTCACGCCTTCAAGCAGTATTTTTTCAGCTTTTTCGTACTCGTTTACCCTTGAGTAAAGGGAGGCAAAATAGGCGTAAATGTGCGGGTCGTCCTTTTTCTTTTCAAAAAAACGGCTGTAGTACATATCTATCAGCCTTACCGCCTTTTCCCTGTCCCCCAAGTGTATGGCTATTCTTATTCCGTTCTGGTACAGCATCTCCTCGTCAGGAGCAAGCTTTATAGCCTTTTCACAGAAGGCAAGGGCTGTACGGAAATCCCCCGAGCTTTCGGCATACTTACAGGCGGTATAGTAAAAATAAAGGTTGTCTTCCGCCTCAGCCTTTACCTTTTCCTTCCCGCTTACAGGGACGCAGGCGTAGATCACCCCTAAAAGGAATACAAACAGCAGTTTTTTTCCCATTTTTTTACCTTTTCCTTACGATAAGCACCGGCACCGGCGATTTTTTCACCACTTTCATTGCAATAGTTCCGAGGAAAAACCTTTTAATGTCCTTCCTCTGCCTTTTACCCACCACCACAAGGTCAGGCTTAAACTGTTCAACCGCCTCCAGTATGGCTTCCGCCGGCTCTTTTTTGATTATCTTAAACTCTGCCTTTATACCTTCCTTTTCAAGCGTTTTTTTCAGTTCCTCAAGTAGGGAAATTTTCTTTTCAAGCACGGCTTCATAAATGTGTGAAAAATGGGCAAAACCCTCCTCCGTATCTGCGTGGATAATGTCTATCTCAGCTCCCACCTTCTTGGCTATCTCCTTTGCCGTCTCAAGGGCTTCTATGGAGTTCGGCAGGAAGTCGTACCCGCACAGTATCCTTTTTATCTCACTGATGCCGTCCCCCTTCACAACGAGGACCGAGGTACGGGCTTTGTGGACGATTTTCTCCGCCTCGTTTCCCAGTAAAAGACTGTCTATATGCGTCTGCTTATGGGCACCTATAACTATAAGGTCAAAGTTTCCCTGTTCGGACAGCTCAAGTATCTCCTCCGCTATGTCTCCGGTTTTCACCAGAAAGGTAGCCTTCAGACCCTCTTCCCTGTTTATCCTTTCAGCAATCTCCTCCAGCTTTTGGGCGGCAGACACAACCAGCTTTTCTATGGTCTGTATTATCTCCTTGAACTCCTCAGGAGCCACCAGAGGTTCTATCTCCTCTATAGCCACAGGAAAGATGGTGCTTTCAACCACGTGTACCAGTTTTATCTCACTGTTGAAAATCTTAGCTATGTAAACGGCAGACCGGATTACCTGCTGTGTGCTGTCCGAAAAATCAACCCCCACCAAAATCTTCTTAAACTGCATACTATTTACCTGCCAGCCTGTCTTTTGCGTACTCCATTAAACCGCCGGCTTCAAAAACCTTCCTCAGGCTTTCCGGCAGTGGCTTGAATGTGTATTCCTTCCCTTTCGTTTTGTTTACTATCCTTCCCTTTTCCATGTCTATCTCTATAACGTCCCCTTCGTCCGCATCTTTTACCACTTCAGGAGCTTCTATTATCGGCAGTCCCAGATTTATTGCGTTCCTGTAAAAAATCCTTGCAAAGCTTTCCGCTATGACTGCACCGATTTCAGCACCTTTTAACGCCAGAGGAGCGTGTTCCCTTGACGAGCCACAGCCGAAATTCTTTCCGGCAATAATAATGTCCCCTGCTTTTACCTTATTGGGAAACTCAGGGTCAGCATCTTCCATAACGTGCTGGGCAAGTTCCTTAGGGTCAGTTGTTATAAGATACCTTGCAGGTATTATTTCGTCCGTGTTTATGTCGTCCCCAAACTTCCAAGCTTTACCTTCTATTTTCAACGGAAAAAACCTCCTGAATTGTAGTCCAGTTTATCCCAAATGATACCATAAAAGGGCTTTTCAATGTAATATATTGGTAATTAAACGGCTTGAGGAGACGGTTATGAAGGTTTACTTTTTCGGCGTTGAGGACTGGGAAAAACTCCACATAGAAAGGAGGATAAGGGAAAAAAACATTCCCGGTGAGTTTTTCTTTTTTAAGGAAGCACTTAACGAGGAAAGTGTCAGCAAGGCAAGGGACGCGGAGATAGTTAGCGTTTTCATATACTCAAGGCTTACGAAAGAGGTGATAGACCAGATGCCGAACCTGAAGCTGATAATCACCCGTTCCTCCGGATACGACCACATAGACGTTGAGTACGCAAGAAAAAAGGGAATAAAGGTGGCTTACATTCCCGGATACGGAAACAACACGGTTGCCGAATACACCTTCGCACTGATACTGGCACTTGCAAGGAAACTGAAGCCGCTTATAGAAAACCTTGCACAGGGAATTTTAACGAGGGAAGGGCTTATGGGCATAGACATAATGGGAAAGACCATAGGGATAGTAGGAACTGGAAGGATAGGTTCACACGTGGCAAGGATTTCACACGGTTTTGGTATGAAGATACTGGCTTACGACAGGACAAAAAATCAGGAGCTTATAGAAAAGTACGGCGTTGAGTACGTCGGTCTGGAGGAACTCCTTTCCCGCTCTGACATAGTTACCGTACACCTGCCGTACAACAGGGCAACCCACTTCCTCATAAACAGGTTTAACATAAAGCTTATGAAACTGGACGCAATGCTGATAAACACATCACGGGGAGAGGTTGTGGAGCTTGAGGCGATAATAGAAGCACTGAAGGAAGGCAGGCTTGCAGGTGGCGTAGGTCTTGACACGATAGAGACGGAGATAACCACCGAAGAGGAGCTGATGAAAAAAACCGCACTTACCACTTGGAAGCTGAAAAAAACGATGGAGGCAAAATACCTGCTCAGTCAGGAAAACGTGATAGTCTCCCCACACCTTGCCTACTACACCAAAGACGCCTCGGAAAGGATACTGGACATGACCGTGGACAACATAGAGCATTTCATAAAAACGGGAGAGCCGTTAACACCTGTGCCGGAAAGCCAGTAAAAGCCAGCCACCGCAGGGAAGGTAAAATTGTGGTATAATATTGGAGTTTTTAAAAAAACGGCAGGGGAGCAGATTGGATTTTAAAGGGAAAACCGTCCTTACCACAGGTTCAACCAGAGGGATAGGGAAGGCTATAGCCTCAAAGTTTGCCGAAAAAGGGGCAAACGTCGTAATAACTGGAAGGAACAAAGCCACCGCAGAGCTTGTGGCACAGAACCTTAAAAACGAGTACGGCGTTGAGGCTTACGGCTTCAAGCTTGATTTTGCCGAAGACATACCTTCCCAGTGGAAGGAGATAGAAAAGGTAGCCGGACAGATAGACATTCTGGTAAACAACGCCGGAATAACGAGGGACGCACTTTTTATCAGAATGAAGGAAGAGGACTGGAACGAGGTACTGCAGGCAAACCTTACAGGCACGTTCAAAATAACCCAGCTGGTAGTAAAAGGTATGATGAAAAAAAGATGGGGAAGGATTATTAACATCTCCTCCATAATCGGATTTATAGGAAACCCGGGGCAGGTTAACTACGCAACCACAAAAGCCGGACTGATAGGATTTACAAAATCCCTTGCAAAGGAGCTTGCTTCAAGGAACATTACGGTTAACGCAGTGGCTCCCGGATTTATAGAAACCGATATGACGGACAAACTTCCTGCCGAAATAAAAGAAAAGTATCTGGAACAGATACCGCTGGGCAGGTTCGGAAAACCTGAAGACGTGGCAAATGCGGTTATTTTCCTTGCTTCTGATATGGCTGACTACATTACCGGCGAAACGATACACGTGAACGGCGGAATGTACTAAACAGACAAAAATAACTATTGGAGGTTATAAAAAAGATGGAAGAAAGAATTAAGGAAATCATCGCAGACCAACTCGGGATTGACGTTGAGCAGATAAAACCTGAGTCCAAGTTTGTTGATGATCTTGGGGCTGACTCCCTTGACGTTGTTGAGCTGATTATGGCTTTTGAAGAGGAGTTTGACGTGGAAATTCCCGATGAGGATGCGGAAAAGATACAGACCGTCGGGGACGTGATAGAGTACATAAAAGCGAAAAAAGGAGAATAACCGTAAAATGAGAAGGGTCGTCGTTACCGGTTTAGGGGCAATAACTCCACTTGGACACAACGTCCGTGAGACTTGGGAAGGTCTGGTTCAGGGAAAGAGCGGAATTGGTGTGATAAAAAGGTTTGACCCTTACTCCTACAACCTGCCTGTGGTCATTGCAGGTGAGGTTAAGGATTTTGACCCTAAAAAGTACCTGAACCCGAAAGACGCAAAAAGGATGAGCGACTTTGTTAAGTTTGCGATGGTTGCCGCCAAGGAGGCGGTAGCTGACGCAGGACTGAACCCTGAAGAGATAGACCTGAACAGGGCTGGAGTTATTGTCGGCACCGGTATCGGCGGTCTGAGGGATATTGAGGAGCAACAGACACTCCTCCTTGAGAAGGGGGCAAGGAGAGTTTCCCCCTTCTTCATACCTTCCGGCATATCAAACATGGCTTCCGGCTACATATCCATAGAGTTCGGATTTAAAGGTCCAAACTCCTGCGTTGTTACCGCCTGTGCCACAGGGACGCACGCAATAGGAGATGCATTCAAAGTAATACAGCGGGGAGATGCGGACGTTATGATAGCCGGCGGTACTGAAAGTGCAATAACACCGCTGGGAATAGCCGGATTTGCCAATATGAAAGCACTTTCTACCAGAAACGACGAGCCGGAAAAGGCTTCAAGACCTTTTGACGCGGAAAGGGACGGCTTCGTTATGGGAGAGGGAGCTGGCATACTGATACTGGAAGAGCTGGAACACGCACTCAAGAGAGGAGCAAAAATATACGCTGAAGTAGTAGGATACGGAATGACAGGAGACGCACACCACATTACCGCACCCTGTTCCGATGCTGACGGGG
>JAADDT010000009.1 GCA_013153765.1 Aquificota bacterium | reverse complement strand
ATATCCCCCCCGTGGTGAAACGGAAGTGGTGGAAAACTGCTGTCGTTCAGGTTTTTAAAATCCTTCCATATCTGTGGAGAGAAACTCCAGCCGTGGACGAATATTTTTCTAATAGCCGTTCCCCCTGTAGAGTTTTTCAAGCTCACCTTTCCAAAACTTTAGTTTATCATTTTCGTCCCTGAAAGTAATGTTGTAAAGCTGTGATGCAAACCTGAAAAAGCCTTCGGAAGGCATTCCCGTCCTACTGCTGACGACCACCGCCCCTATCATCGGCTTCCCTTCCCTTACGGAGGAAGCACACAACCGGTGTAAAACCGGCGTTAAAACCCCCACAAGCCCCTTTCCCCTTTCCGGAACAACCCTCCTGCCTACAGCCCCGTTTACCCTTTCCGCAAGACGGCTGTAAGTTATAAGCTCCTTTTTCCTTACCGTTTCAACCAAAACGGCCTTTACACTTTCATCTAACATCTTTTATCAGAACCGGTTTTTTTTCTAAAAACCTGTAAAGCTCCTTAAGGTCAGTCCTTTCCTTAACAAAGTATATCCTTCCGCCGTGTTTGTTTCCCTTTTCCTTTAGCGGTAAAAACCTGTAATAACCTTCTGTCGTGGCAACGTAGCCTGTGGTATAGTCCTCCTCGTCCGATATACAGTATTCCGCAAGTATGTACGGAGACAGCAGGTTTTTGGTGGCAATACACAAGGCGTCCGCCGTCCTTTCGGTAAAACCTTCCTTAAGCAGTTTTTCAACCACCCCTTCCCTGTCCACGAAATCAACCGCAGAAGTCCTTACCCCCCTTACGGCGTCCAGCTCTATCCTATTCCCTGTCTGATCAACTATCATCGCCCCACGCATGTTTCCGCCGTCCGGAGAAGCTCCGGTGTGGATTTTTTCAATAAGGCGGTTTATCCTTTCACCATCAAGTCCCGTGGCTTTTTTTATTATTTCAACAGCCTTTTCGTTTGCCTTTTCAACGCTGTCAAACCTGAACTCCCTTATCGGCAGGCTTTTTTCAACGGTTAAAGGCTCTTCCTCCAACAGCTCCACCTTTATGTTTATCAGGTCAAACCCTTTCCTTGACACCTTACGGTAAATACCTTCCAGCGTGGTTTCCAGCCTGTCTTCAGGTACTATCCTTTCCGCCCCTGAAAGGTGTTTTCCCTTTGCGGAAGCCCGTGCTTTTATGCTGAACAGTTTCATATTTCCAGCCTGTACTGTTTAAACAGGTTAAAAGACCTTCTGTGTATGGGAGTGATGCCGTATCTTTGTATCTCCTCCCTGTGGAGTTTCGTCGGATAGCCCTTGTGCCTGTTAAACGAGTGTGGAAAAACGGTGGCAAACTGCTCCATTATCCTGTCCCTTACCACTTTAGCTATTACGGAAGCCGCCGCCACAGACAGGCTCTTCTCATCTGCCTTTTTTACGGACAGGTGCGGATAGGGATCAAACCTGACGTAATCGGTGATTATGTAGTCGTATTCGGCTTTCAGGTCTTTTAAAGCCCTTTCCATAGACAGCTTTGTGGCGTTGTATATGTTTATCCGGTCTATAACAGTGCTGTCAACTATACCTATGCCTACAGCCAAAGCCTTTTCTTTTATGAGGTGGAAAAGTTCGTTCCTCTGTTTTTCCGTAAGTTTTTTTGAGTCTGTAAAGATGAAAGGTTCTATGTCCGGTGGAAAGATAACGGCGGCAGAAACGACGGGACCTGCAAGAGGTCCCCTGCCTGCCTCGTCTATTCCTACAATCTTCAGATAGCCCTTTTCCCGAAGGGAAAGCTCAATCTGAAGCATAACATTACTGGTTTTCCTTAGCCGCCGCCGACTCTTTAGCCCTTTTCCTAAGCTCCCATTCCTTAATCTCTTTAATCTTGGCGGCTTTACCTTTCCTTTCTCTAAGGTAGTAAAGTTTGGCTCTTCTGACCTTACCCCTTTTGGACAGCTCCACCTTTGCTATTGAAGGACAGGCAAAAGGGAAAGTCCTTTCTATCCCAACGCCGTAAGACTCTTTCCTTACGGTAAAGGTTTTTCCCGTTCCGCTTCCCTTTATGCTGATAACAACACCTTCAAAAACCTGTATCCTTTCCTTGTTTCTTTCTTTTACCTTAACGTGAACCTTTACAGTGTCCCCAACCCTGAACTCTGGAAAGTCAGCAGGCATGTATTTCTGCTCTATCTCCCTGATTAACTGGTGCATAGCTTCCTCCGTGTTAAGAAAATTTAGCAAAACAGTAGTTTACTACAAACAGTCTGTTTCTTCAAGTTAGCTTTTCCATCTGTTCAACCACTTTAGCAACGTGTCCCTTTGCCTTCACGTTTCTCCACTTTTTCACTATTGTGCCGTCAGGAGAAATAATGTAAGTGGAACGGATTACGCCCTTTGTCGTTTTGCCGTACATCTTTTTCTCACCGAAGGCGTCGTACTGCTCCATAACCTTTTTGTCCGTGTCAGACAGGAGGTAAAAGTTCAGGTCGTACTTTTCCCTGAATTTTTTGTGGCTGTTTATACTGTCAGGACTTACCCCAACCACAACAGCCCTGTCCTTAAGGACGTTCAGGTTGTCCTTGAAGTCGCATGCTTCTGTTGTACAGCCGGGAGTGTTGTCCTTTGGATAAAAGTACAGTATTACATACCTGCCTTCCTTCAGAAGGTCTTTAAGACAGACCTCCTTTTCAGTTCCGTCCGGCGTAAGCCCTTTCAGACAAAAATCCGGTGCCTTGTCTCCTTCTTTAACCATACTGCCACCCCTTTTTAGGGAAAATTGTAGCATACATTAAAAGCTTGGCTTTACACGTTCCATCTTTAAAAGATTTCTTGGTATTAAAACCTTTGGTTTAATCGGTCTGCCGTATTTGTCCAAAAGCATAGGTTTATACGGCGGCACCACTGGAGGCGGTTTGTAAAAACTGCCCTTCCTTGGAACATAGTAATCAAGAACCAGATGTCCATCTTCACTGTCGTAATAAAGGACTGCACCGATTGTATATCTTTTATCAGCTTCATTACAACCTTCCATACCACCTGCGTACCAGACGCTAACGTAAGTACTGTTGTCAAAAGATATGGTGTGTGTTTTCAGCTTTGAATATGCGTACTTTCCGGAGATACTGCCGGACACACTGACCATTTTACTAACTTCCGCCGCCCCTTCAACAGACAGGCTTATCGCATGGGAAACCTTACTTTCCTTTATCTGCGTCTGTGTCTCCTTCCTGCTGAAGAAAACGCTGGAAGATGAACAACCTATATCAAGCTCCCAAGAGGCTATCTCGTTATCACTGCTGTAATGGTAAAGCTCCCTTTTCCTTTCAGGATAACTGGCAACAAAACCGTTAACATGTTTATTTGATTTATAAATGATTGAAAGGTGATAGGTATCTATACCAACCGGAACTGAAACAAGAACGTACTGCCGTTTGCCGTTAACCACCGCCATATTACGTGGACTTAGGATTGGATACTCGTAAAGCATATAGGTGGTTGTAAGCGAAATAGCCCTGTCCTCATACCCGTCCGCATTCATATCCGAACCTATTGTGATTTCAAGTCTGTTGCCCTGCGACTTGCTTAACTGATAGCCCACCTCGTAATTTATCTTCTCCTTCATAGAAACGGCAAGGAGTTTTATATCTGCCTTTTGTGAGGAACTTATTCCGGTAGAAACCAGAACGTCGTGCGTAGCCTTTACTTTCTGCTCTGTATACCTGCCTTCCCTATTTTTGTAAGAAGCGTACAATATACCTGTTGCCTTCTCTCCCAGCAGACTTTTCTCCTTAGGAGGTTCGTTAATGGTGGCTATCACCTGATTGTCAACCGTAATGGTTGCGGGAGGTTTAGGCTTTCCAACCACAAGACTATCAAAATCAACATCAATCAGTGTTATTTTATCCTTCCCTTCTATGCCGGCGTTTATGGACGCAAGTTCAGACCCGAACATATCGTAAATATGTATCCTGTCATCATCGGCATACGCAACAACTATTTCCGCCTTACCGTCATTATTAACATCTCCAGCCACAACATAACTGCTTTCATCGTACTTTATCCTGAATTTACGTGTAAGGAGGTTCCCTTCCAAATTGTAAAGATACGTGTCTCCGTTTTTATTAACAAAAATAATTTCCTCCACGTTATCCCCGTCCACGTCTCCAACAGCTACCCTGTCCTCCCTTTCAAAAAGACCTTCACCTAAAAAGGAGTTTATTTCTACAAGCCTGCCGTTTTGATACTTGAAAATCCTTATCTGATCAGCAGAAGCATCTCCCATCACAATCTCGTCTAACCCGTCCCCGTCAACATCACCGGCAGAAAGCCTGTCGTATCGTTGAAAATCAACGTTAATACTTGCAAGCAACCGTCCACTTCCGTTATACACCTCTACCGTATCCCTGTCCGCACTGCCCACAATTATTTCATCATCAAAATACCTGTCCGGATACACGTTGCCGGCTACAAGTTGATCCAGCTCGCTAAAATCCACATCAAAGCTCTTTAGAGGACGTAAATTCCTCAATGAAAATACAACAATATGCCCACTGATTCTCTTTAGCTTCCTCCTGTTCCTTTCCTTTCCAAATCCCATAACCAGTTTGGGAACAACACTGCCGAAAAACCTTCCCCCTGTAATTTTATCCTCACCATCGTACTTGTAATACAGCTCCTTAGTCCCAACCTTCCTTAAATAACCGGAAAAATCAAATATGGAAATACCGTCTTCAGAGGCATCGCCAACCACTATTTCCAGATTTTCAATCAAAACCCTTTTATTAAGTGGCTCTGTAGCTGAAGAAAAACCTACCAGAACGGAAAAAAACAGTAAAACACAGATAAGAAACCCCATAACCTAACCCTCCACAGTTTATTGACACTTTAAGGTTATTGGCGGACAGGTTGAGAAACAAAATGTAATGGTGATTATTAAACGAACTTAAGCTGTGGAGATATCCGTAAAATCAAGCAAATCAGGGATTGTATCGGTTTTACCAAATATAAAACCGTATTTGCTTTTAAATTGGAAAGCTTTAATTCCCATTATTCTTCTAATAACGTCAGGATCAACCCCTTTCTGTATCATATGTGCGGCAAAGCTGTCCCGTAATGCTTTAAAAGAAAGGTTTCTTTTTATACCTGCGTTCTCTAAAGCTTTTTTAAAAATCTTTTCAGCCGCCCTTACGGAAATATGCTTTGACGGTATTCTGTCCGAGTAAAACAGGTATTTTGACCCGGAATGGCTTTTCCTAAAATCTTCTATCCTGTTTATCAGACTTTCAGGTATTGGAACGGTTCTACAGGTGGTTCCTTTTATGTGCAGAATTTTTTTCTTCAGGTTCAAATCCCTCCACCTTACCTTTACAGCCTCACTGGTTTTAAGTCCGCAACCGTAAGTAAGTTCTATTAATAATCTGTGTTTTTTATTCTTTACGCTTTCTATCAGTTTTTTCACCTCTTCCCGGGAAAGTATGTTTGATATGGACAGGTTGTAGTGAGGCTTTTCAATACCGCTGAAATCTAACCTTTTTAAGACTTTCTTATAAAAAAATTCCAGTGCGGATATGGAAACCCTTATTGTGCTTTTTGATTTCCTCTGCCTTCCCAGTATGGACAGGTAAGTTTTAATATCCGTCTCTGTTATATTTTCCGGTGTTTTTTTAACAATTTTCAAAAAATGGAGGTTAATACTGTAATAAATCCGTCTCGTCTGTGGAGACATGCCGGATTGGGATAACACCTTCACAAGAGAATACAGATAACAGCTTTCATCAATACTCTCCTTTCCGGCATACTTTTTCAGCTTTTCAAAGGTTAGCGGTGTTGCCCTGATGTGGTAAAACCTTTTTCCTACAGAATACTCCGTCCTGTAAAAATTTTTTATAAGCTTCCTGCCCTCCTTCTTATCAACAAGAAAGTTGCCCTGCCTACTTAAAAATATCATTTTATTTATATCTTTTGAGCAGTTCTTCCTGTATCTCTTCAGGCTTTACGCCTGCGTCTGCCAGTGCCACAAGCAGGTGGAATATAAGGTCTGAAACCTCATACACTATCTCTTCCCTGTTCCTGTTTTTAAGTGCTATTACCGTTTCTACAGCTTCCTCGCCGACCTTCTGTATTATTTTGTCCGAACCTTTTTCAAACAGTTTTGCCACGTAAGAGTTTTCCGGCTTTTTTTCCTTCCGTTCTTTTATCTTTTCGTACAAGGCGTGGAATATTTCGTAAGGCTCCGGTTTTTCTTGCTTTTGCAAGTTTAAATCCCTGTAAAAACAGCTTTCCTCACCTGTATGGCAGGCTACACCGTAGTCCACAACAAGGTATAAAAGGCTGTCCCCATCACAGTCAACTTTTATTTTTACTACCTTCTGCCTGTTCCCTGAAGTCTCACCTTTGACCCACAGCTTTTTCCTTGAACGGGAGTAGTACGTGGCGTATCCCGTCTGTATTGTTTTCTCCACAGCTTCCCTGTTAGCGTAAGCCTGCATCAAAACCTTGCCGGTGTAGTAGCTCTGCGTGATTACCGGAACAAGACCATCTTCGTTGAATTTTATGGACTGTAGTATAGATTTATCCAATGAAAGTTTACCTCGTATGGTTTAATATATTTATTGTGAAATTATACTATTAATACGGCTAAAAGGTGAATAAGGTATGAAAGATTATACCGTCCTAAACAGGATTAACGATTACAGGGACTTGAAAAACCTTTCCCCTGAAGAACTGGAAACCCTTGTAAGGGAAATCAGGGATTACATTATAGATATTACCTCAAAAAAAGGGGGACACATAGGTCCCTCCCTCGGTGTCGTTGAACTTACTGTGGCACTGCTTAAGGTCTTTGACCCTGAAATTGACAGGATAGTATGGGACATAGGTCATCAGGCTTACTCGTGGAAAATACTTACAGGCAGGAAGGAACAGTTTAAAACACTGCGGGAGTACGGCGGGATTTCCGGATTTCTCAAAAGGGAAGAAAGCAGGTACGACCACTTCGGTGCGGGACACAGCAGTACATCTATATCCGCATCGCTTGGAATGAGGAAGGGAAAGGACATTCTGAAAAAGGACGGCTGGACTGTGGCTGTAATAGGAGACGGTGCTATGACGGCAGGTCAAGCCTTTGAAGGTTTGAACCACGCAGGATGGCTTGACCCGGACAAGTTCATAGTAATCCTGAACGACAACCAGATGTCCATCTCCCCGAACGTAGGTGCTTTATACACCTACTTTAACAGGATAATAACAAACGAGGTTTTCCAGAAATCCCGCCAAAAGATGAAGGACGTTATAAAGAAAGTGTTCGGCGAAAGCGGTGCAAAGATAGCAAGGAAGTTTGAGGAATACCTGAAAGGATTGTTTACACCCGGCGTAATATTTGAGGAACTGGGATTTACCTACGTCGGAACAATAGACGGACACAACCTTGCGGAATTGGAAAAAACCCTTGAAAACGTGAAAAAGATGAGAGGTCCCATAATCATACACGTTCTTACCCAAAAAGGTAAGGGATACCAGCCTGCGGAAGAAAACCCGACCCCTTTCCACGGCATATCCCCGTTTGACAAGATAACCGGAACGCCGATAAAAAAGCTCAACGCCCCCCCTTCGTGGAGTAAGGTTTTTGGTAAGGCGTTAGTTGAGCTGGCTGAGATGGACGACAAAATAGTGGCTATCACCCCTGCAATGATGGAAGGCTCGGGACTTACCGAGTTTGCCAAGAAGTTTCCTGACAGGTTTTTTGACGTGGGAATTGCCGAACAGCACGCCGCCACCTTTTCGGCAGGACTGTCTGCGGAAGGTCTGAAGCCGGTACTTTCCTACTACTCCACATTCCTGCAGAGAGGATACGATCAGGTGATACACGACATAGCTTTACAAAACCTGCCAGTGGTCATAGCCATAGACAGAGCAGGTCTTGTAGGCGAAGACGGTCCCACCCACCACGGCGTTTACGACATATCCTTTCTAAGAGCTATTCCAAACATAATCATTTCAGCCCCAAAGGACAGGCAGGAGCTTAGAAACCTGCTTTACACAGGGATAAAGTCCGGTAAGGTGTTTGCCGTAAGGTACCCACGCGGTTCAGCCTTTGGCGACAGGGAAGTTGGCTTTGAGGAAATACCTATCGGTAGCTGGGAAGTGCTGTCCGAAGGGAAAGAGGTCGTCATTTTAGCCACAGGTAAGTACGTCAGCAGAGCTTTAGAGGTTAAAAAAGAGCTGAAAAAATACGGCGTAAACCCGACGGTGGTAAACGCAAGATTTATCCGTCCTATGGACGAAAAGCTACTGGAAAAACTCCTGAAAAGCCACCAGTTCGTTATCACTATGGAAGACGGTGCTTTAAACGGAGGTTTTGGCTCTGCGGTTGCCGAGTTTATCGTGGACGGCAGATACACGAACGAACTGCTCCGTTTCGGCATACCTGACAGGTTCATACCACACGGCAAAATATCCCAGCTTGAAAAAGACCTTGGACTGCTTCCAGACCAGATGGTAGAAAGGATAAGGGAGTTTATCAAAAAGCCGGATTACAAGGCGGCAGGCTAAATACCCGTTTTGTCCTTAGTCCCGCTGTCCTCGTTTAGGAGTGAGACGTGTTTCCTGCCTGCGTACCCTTCAGATACCCTGTGCCAGTACTGGATACTGCTTTCCCCCTCCTGCCAGCACAGGTAAATCTCCTCACCGTTGTGGACTGCAGGAAAGTCCACCAGAAATGGATCAATACCCTTAACGAAAGTGCCGAAGCTTTCTATTATTTCTATAAGCTCGTTTATCTCCTCGTTAGTCTCGTTTATCTGCGTTTTAAGGAACATTATCTCAAGCTCGTCGTTCTGACCCTCAACCTCTTCCTCGTAAACCTCTATAACCCTGTAAAGCTTCTCCCTTTTTTCCCTGATCTCGTCAACCAGCAGTTTTATCTGGGGGAGAATGCTGTTTGCCTCTTTCAGCGTGAAGTACTTCATCACAGCCTCCTTTTTATCTAACTATCAATTATATAGAAAATTAATACTTTAGCAACCGGTTTGGACTTGAAAAATCCGCTTATATATATAATATATAATGTAGAAAATATTATATTAGTGTTGTTAGATTTATTAAACCTTTGGAGGTTTTAGCTATGATACAGGTAAAGGTTAGAAATATAGGACTTGACTCAATAACAGGCTCTCCGATAGTTATGCTTGCCAACATAGAAAACGAGGACGAGATATACCCAATATGGATAGGTGTGTCCGAAGCTGAAGGGATAATAATCAGCCAAAGCGGTCTGGAAACGCCAAGACCACTGACCTACGACCTTATGAAAAATGTTGTTGAGGCTTTAGGCGGTGTTGTTAAATACGTTGAAATACCTGAAAAAAGGGAAAACACCTACATTGCTGACGTGGTTATTGAAAAGGACGGTGAAGAGGTCAGAGTTGACGCAAGACCCAGTGATGCCATAAACCTTGCCCTCCGCTTTAACGCACCTATCTACATTGAGGAAAGCGTTTTCCAAAAGCTGAGCCTGAAGGAACTGCTTGAAGCTTCCAAACAGGTTGAAAACAGCCCGGAAACTGCCGGACAGGAAGTCCAAGGTCAGGTGGAGACAAAGACGGAAAAACAGCAGGACATTGACAGGGAGCTTGAAGAGTTCAGGAAACTCCTTGAGAACGCAAAGCCGGAAGACTTTGCCATAAAGCCGGAGGATAAGGAGAAAGAAAACTAAACAAGCCCGTATTCCACCAGAAGCTCGGCTATCTGGACGGCGTTCGTTGCCGCCCCTTTCCTCAGGTTGTCCGCCACGACCCACATTGATATGCCGTTGTCAAAGGCAAGGTCTTTCCTTATCCTTCCCACAAACACCTCGTCCCTGCCTGCAACCTCTACAGGCATAGGATAGACGTTGTTTTCCGGCTCGTCCTCCAGTATGATACCGGGAGCTTCCTTCAACAGCTGTTTTGCTTCCTCCGGAGTTATAGGCTCTTGTGTCTCCACAACCACAGCCTCACTGTGTCCGTAAAACACAGGTACCCTTACGCAGGTTGCGGACACCTTTATGTCCGGTGCGTGCATTATCTTACGCGTCTCGTTAAACATCTTCATCTCTTCCTTCGTGTAGCCGTTGTCCATAAAAACATCTATGTGTGGAATAACGTTGAAGGCTATGTGGTTAGGCAGTGCCTCCGGATAGTAGTACTTCCCCTCAAAGTAAGCCTTCGTCTCCTCCTCAAGGTCTTTTATTGCCGTAGCCCCTGCCCCGGATACTGCCTGATAGGTTGCCACGATAACCCTTTTTATCCCCTTTGCTTTATGTATCGGATTAAGTGCCACTACCATCTGTATGGTGGAGCAGTTAGGATTGGCGATTATCCCTTTGTGCCACTTCACGTCCTCCGGATTTACCTCAGGTACTACCAGAGGAACGTCGTCGTCCATTCTGAAGGCGGAGCTGTTGTCTATAACCACCGCCCCTTTTTCCACAGCCACAGGTGCCCACTGTTTACTCCTTGAACCACCTGCGGAAAACAGTGCTATGTCCACCCCTTCAAATGCTTCGGGAGAGACCGGCTCTACCCTGTACTTTATACCCATAAACTCAAGCTCCTTACCGGCAGACCTTTCGGAGGCAAGGAGTTTTATCTCATTTACCGGAAAGTTCCTTTCTTCCAGAACCCTTAACATGGTTTGACCTACCGCTCCTGTCGCTCCAAGTATGGCAATGTTATAATTTTTCATAGGACCCTCCGCTGGTTTGGAATTAGTAATATTTTACAACAAAGGGAGAAGTATGGAGAAAAGTAAGGGAAAAAAAGGTAAAAACCCGTTTACCGTAATACTCATACTTACAGGTCTTATGTTCCTGCCTTTCCTTGCTTTCCTTTTTGACAGGCTTTTACTGAAAATGGACGACAGTATGCTTTTCTTTGCGGAGATAGGCATCGTATCACTGGGCTTACTGTCCGGTTTTTTAATATACTATTTCTTTTTTAAAAGTTAGCTGAAGGAGGAGTTATGAAGAAAAGAGCTTTAATATCCGTTTCTGACAAGAGAGGCGTTGTTGACTTTGCAAAGGCTCTGGTGGAGATGGGATACGAAATAGTATCCTCTTCAGGAACGGCAAAAGTTCTGCGGGAAAACGGCATTCCGGTAATTGAGGTGTCCCAGATAACCGGCTTTCCGGAAATAATGGGAGGTAGAGTAAAAACCCTCCACCCGAAGATACACGGCGGTCTGCTTGCGGTAAGGGACAATCCGGAATACATGAAGCAGTTAGAACAGCAGGGAATACAGCCTATAGACATCGTTGCCATAAACCTCTACCCCTTTGAGGAAACTGTAAGGAAAGGTGCAGGGATAGATCAGATAATAGAGAACATAGACATTGGCGGTCCTGCAATGGTAAGGGCTTCCGCAAAAAACTACAGGTGGACTACGATTATCGTTGACCCTGACGATTACGACTTTGTGGTTTACCAGCTTAAAGAAAAGGGAGAGACAGACCTACAGCTTAGGGAAAGGCTGGCGGTAAAGGCTTTCAGGCATACTGCCTATTACGACAGCGTTATAGCCTCGGTTCTTGATCAAAAGCTCGGCATAAACGAAAAGTTCCCGTACCAGCTTTCCATACCGTTCAGAAAAAGAACAACCCTGCGGTATGGAGAAAACCCCCATCAGGAAGGTGCGGTTTACGTATCACCTCTGGAATATACAGGACTGTCCGTTGCGGAAAGCGACGTTCTACACGGTAAGGAAATGTCTTACAACAACTACCTTGACGTTGATGCGGCTGTAAACCTTGTAAGGGAGTTTGAGGATACTGCCTGCGTTATCGTGAAACACAACAACCCCTGCGGTGTGGCTGTAAGGAAAAGTCAGGAGGAGGCTTACAGGGAAGCCCTGTCAAGGGACCCTAAATCCGCATTCGGCGGTATCGTTGCCTTCAACAGACCTGTAAACCTTAAAACCGCACAGGCTTTGGTGGAAACCTTCCTTGAGGTGATCGTTGCTCCGGACTTTGAGGAGGAGGCTTTCAGGTTTTTATCCCAAAAAAAGAAAAACCTCAGGCTGGTAAGGATTAAAAACATAGGAAAAAATCCGGAGGGACTTGAATACAGAAGGATTTCAGGCGGTCTGCTTGTTCAGGACAGGGATTTGGGACTTTACGAAAAATGGGAGGTGGTAAGTAAAAGACAGCCTACAGAAAGGGAGGTTGAAGACCTTATATTCAGCCTGAAGGTGGTAAAACACGTAAAGTCAAACTCTGTCGTAATAGGCAGGGATAAGGCAACAATCGGCATAGGTGGAGGACAGACCTCCCGTGTTGACAGCCTTGAAACAGCCGTAAAAAAGGCTAAAGAGTTCGGTCTTCAAACGGAAGGTGCGGTTCTGGCTTCGGAGGCGTTTTTCCCCTTCAGGGACAGTATTGACTTTGCGGCAGAACACGGCATTACTGCTGTCGTACAGCCCGGAGGCTCAATAAGGGACCCGGAGGTAATTCAGGCGGCGGACGAACACGGGATAGCTATGATCTTTACAGGTATGAGGCACTTTAAACATTAAACGGAATGTAAAACACGAACTTAGCCCCCTTCCCTTCCCCTTCGCTTTCCGCCCATATCTCTCCCCCCAGTAGCTCAACGTACCTCCTTGATATGGCAAGACCCAGACCCGTTCCCCTGTATTTTTTCTGTAAGGGATTTTCAAGCTGTGTAAAGTCCTTAAACAACTCCTTCAGGTTTTGTGGAGGTATGCCTATTCCCGTATCAATAACCTCAAAAAACAGCCTGTCCCCTTCAGGATAAACCTTCAAACGGATACTGCCCTTTTCCGTGAACTTTACGGCGTTTGAAAGCAGGTTTAAAAGCACCTGTTTAAGCAGTCTGTAGTCCGTATTCACCTGAAAATCAACGTCTTCCGGAAAAATAAGCTCAAGTCCTTTCTCCTCCACAGCCGGCGTTATTATAGCCCTTACCTCGTCAAGTAGTTTTTTTAAGGGAAATACGGTTTTGTTTACCTTCACCGCTCCCGCTTCCGTCTTTGCAAAGTCCAGAATGTCGTTTATTATCTCAAGCAGGTGCCTACCTGCAACCTCTATGCTGTGGAGTGCTTTCTTTCTACTGTGGTCTTCCTCCCCCATCTGTAAAAACTGTGCAAAGCCGATAATACTGTTAAGCGGTGTCCGAAGCTCATGGGATATGTTTGAAAGGAAGGAGGACTTTGCCTGTGAGGCTGACTGTGCTTTGTGGAGAAGCTCCAGCCTTTCTATGTAAAGGTTTACCATTCTGCCTATTGAACGGAAAAATTCCTCCTCCTCCCTGCTTAACCGCCTTTTCAGGTCTATGTGTATAAAACCCTTTACCGTCTCCCTGTCCACAGGTATGTATATACCTTCCCCTTTTTTCTCCTTTACGAACCGTATCCCTTCAATGCCCAAAAATTCCTTAAGCTCCCTTGTGGCAATCTCCACAACCTCCCTTTCGCTGTTTGCAAGGTTTATTTTGTTTATTATCTCTATCAGCTTTGTAAACAGCCTCAGCCTTTCCCTGTTTTCCTCCCTTATCTTTTCCAAAGCGTTTTCTATCTCCCCAAGCATTCTGTTGAAAGCCCTTGAAAGGACTGCTATCTCGTCATCACCCTCCACAGCCACCCTTTTTGAGTAGTCCTTGGTCCGTGATATGTAGTCCGCCGTCTGCGTAAGTGCTTCTATCGGTCTTACAAGCCTTGAGGCAAGCAGAGTTGAAAGAAGCAAAATAAGGAAAACCCCGCCGACCGCAATGCCGAGGAAAGTTATCTTCATTGAGTTTATCGGTGCAAACAATAACTGCCTGTCTATCTGGACTGCTATGTACCAGTTTTTAAGGTAAAAATCACCTATCCTTTTGTAAAGAACGAGAAAGCCTTCATTCTGGAAATAACCTTCCCTGCCTATGTTTTCTGGCAGTTTTACCTTTTTACCTACAAAATAGCCTGTTTTGGCGTGGTAAAGGGAGGTTGCGGTGCTGTCAGAAGACAAGGCGTAGCTTTTAAAGTATTCGGGAAAGAGGAACAGGAGGAAGTAGCCTATCCTTTCACCGCCGAACTGGGAAAAGACCGGAACGGAAAACTTCATCACCGGACGGTCAAGGAAAGGTATGCTGTGCAGGTCTGTAAAAAAACCCGAAAGGTACTTTTTGTCAAGTTTTTTTCCCAGCAGTCCCCTTTCCGTTGAGGCTATCACCTTCCCTTCCCTGTCAGCCACCGCAAGAACACCC
The DNA here is from genome assembly GCA_013153765.1 of Aquificota bacterium. Lineage (GTDB taxonomy): Bacteria > Aquificota > Aquificia > Aquificales > Hydrogenothermaceae > Persephonella_A. The sequence continues at coordinate 1,601 of JAADDT010000009.1, read as the reverse complement.
TCTATCTCCCTTTTTTCCCTTATGGTTATCAGGAACTTTTGAATTCTTTTGTCTATGTCGTCAACCAGTATGTCGTTTAGTATCTGACTGCCTGCCCAGAAGTGAAGCTCGGTCTGAAGGTTGTGGAAGTCCCTGACAACAACCTTTTCAAAAAACCTTAACTGGCTGAACTGCTGGTTTATTATGTTTTTTTCCAGATGCTCCTCACCCTTTTTAAAAACGAAAAAAAGGGAGGCTGTAAAAGGTACGAGACCTGCCACCAGAAAACCCAGAACTATCCTGTACCTGATACTTTTCAGTCCCATTTTACCGCTTCCGCAACGGTCTCCAGCAGTCTGGCAACGTCAAGCGGTTTTTGGAGGTAGCCGTCCGCTTCCAGATCACCAATCTGGTCTAAAGCGGTAAGCACGACAACAGGTATCTTTTTTGTGGCGGTGTTTTCCTTCAGCACTTCCATAACCTCCCAACCGCTTACCTGTGGCATCATAATGTCCAGAATTATCAAGTCCGGCAGATGGTCTATAGCCTTCCTGATGCCGTCCACACCGCTTTCAGCCTCTATTACCTGATAGCCGTTCTGCTCCAAAACCAACTTAACCAAAAGCCTATTTTGTTCGTTGTCGTCAATTATCAGTACCTTTTTCATCTTCCCTGATTGTATAAAGTATTTTTAAACCTTTTTCCACTTTTTCCTTACTTATATAACCTATTGCCCCTTTTACCTTTTTTACAAACCTTTTTACAGCTTCTTCAGAAGAAAGGACTAAAGGAGGCTCTATCCCGTGGAAGTACATCTCGTTCCAGTAAAGGTTAAGCTGTTCGTCGTCCATCTCAAGCACTTTTTTCTGGAAGACTTTCCTGACAGGAGAGTTTGGAGGCAGGTTTACGGGAATTACCTGCTGACCGTTTACAAAAACCCTTATTTTAAGGTAGATTTCCTTAAGCTCCTCCTTTGAAAGCCTGTTTATCGGCGTGTCCTTTCCCGTGATCACCACCACGTCCGCTTTTACGGAAAGGTTTAAAAAAAGCCATATTATTAAGACCCTAAACCAGCTGTTTAATTTCATAAAAATTTAAAACAAAACGGCAAAGGAGGTTAAAAACCTGTTGTGCCTTTTTTCAAAAATCTGGTACTCCCCTTTTAAAGATATGTTAAATCTGGGCTTGTAGTTCCACCCTACAGTCCACACGTTAAGATAACCGCCGTCAGACCTGTCCTTAAAGTACTCGTTCCTTACGGTAAGGTAGTTTTTTGAAAAAACCCTGTAAGCGGACTGGACATAGTAAGACCACTTGTCAACCTTTTTAGGATAGCTGGCGTGGTGTTTTTCGTCCTCGTAAGCGAAATAACCTTCACCAAACAGGTAAAAACGCTTCAGGTTCAGGTACGCAAACAGACCTCCAAAAACGGCAGTTTCCTTAAAGTCCGTATCGTAAAACCTCCCGCCGTTTACCCCTATGTATTTTCTTGGAGAAAAATATTTTTTAAGCTGGAAGCCTACAAAGTCGTCCGACTTTACGTTGTTGTATTCGTGGTCTATGTTTCTGGTTTTCTGGAGGAAAACGTGGTATTCCACGTCCTCAAAAAACGGCAGGTAGCC
>JAADDT010000061.1 GCA_013153765.1 Aquificota bacterium | reverse complement strand
GAGCTTTCCGGGTTTGATTTGAATGTTTCGTAGTCCAGATAGCCTGCCATCTGGGCGTCCATCTTGTTTGCCAGCAGTGATGTTTCAAAGGAGCTTCCGCTGTCAAGGTAGTAGTAATGCTTCAGCAGGATTTCTCCCCTTTTGTATCTGGTTTTATCCCGCCAGCCGTCGGTCTGTGAGTAGGAAAATCTGGCAAGGTAGGCGTTTTTTTCGTTAGGCGTGTCGCTTATGCCACCTTTCAGCCTGAAGTATCCCCATTGTCCACCTTCAACCTCAACCTTCCTTTCAAGCCTGCCTGTGGGCTCTTCGCTTTTTACGTTTATTACCGCACCTATTGCGTCAGAGCCGTAAAGGGCTGTTCCTACGCCTTTCAGCACCTCAAACGCCCCCGGTGAGCTTTCCCACGAAGTCCACCACAACCCGTTGTGGTTGAAAAATCCTGAAGACTGGACAGGTATCCCGTCCTGAAGAAACAGGTAGTAGGGACCGTAGTTAATGGGCAGTCTTATTGCGGTGGCGTGTCCCAGTGAGGCGGCAACCTGCGTGATCAGAACTCCCGGCAGACTGTTCAGGTCGTCCTTAATGTGGTTAGGTCTGTCAAGCTGGATTTCGTCCTTCGGGACCGTATCAACTCTGACGGGAATTTCTGTGATTTTCTCCTCCTCCCTCGTTGCCGTAGTGACGATTTCCTCCAGTCTGTAAACCTCCTCCCCAAAAGCTGTTGATGATAAAACTGCTGAAAGTAGTAAACCGGCTGTTTTTCCTCTCATGTTAGCCCTCCTTCCTCCTTTTAAAACAGATTAACATTATTTTTAAATTTAAATCAACAGAATATCAACGGCTGAAAGCCGTTATCTGGAAGGTCGTTTTTTGGAAAGTTGTTTCTTAAAGGTCTGTCCTTTCCTCGTATCCCCTTCTGACTTTAGCCCCAAGCAGTTTTAGTTTCTGGTCTATGTTTTCGTATCCCCTGTCAAGGTGGTATATGTCGTATATCCTTGTCGTCCCTTCGGCTATCAGACCGGCTATTACCATAGAGGCACTTGCCCGCAGGTCTGTAGCCTTCACCTGTGCCCCTGTAAGCTTTTTCACGCCTTTTATGTAAGCGTCCCTGCCCTTTACCTGTATGTCAGCCCCGAGCCTTTTCAGTTCCGGAACGTGCATAAACCTGTTTTCAAAAATGTTTTCCCTTATTTTAGACCTGCCTTCAGCCACGGAAAGCATAGCCATAAATTGTGCCTGCAGGTCTGTAGGGAAAAAGGGATACTCCTTCGTTTCTATCTCAACCGGCTTCAGACTGCCGGCTTTTATGACAGCCTGATTTTCACCTATCGGGATAACGTCAACGCCTATCTCTTTCAGTACCTTGTCAACGAACTGGAGGTATTCAAAAGGGTAGTTTTTTATTACGATTTTACCGCCTGTCAGAGCTGACAGTACTGCAAAGGTGCCCGCCTCTATCCTGTCAGGTATTATCCTGTGGATTGTTCCGTTCAGCCTTTTTACGCCTTTTATCCTTATGGTGTCCGTTCCTTCCCCCTGTATGTCCGCCCCCATCTTTTTCAGCATTTTTGCCAGATCAACCACTTCAGGCTCTTTTGCGGCATTTTTTATCACCGTTTCCCCTTCAGACAGGACGGCGGCCATAAGGACGTTTTCCGTGCCGGTTACGGTGATTTTGGGAAAGTGTATGTAAGCCCCTTTAAGCCCGTCAGGTGCGTAGGCGTGTATGTATCCGTGTTCAACTTTTATTTTTGCCCCCATCTTTTCAAAGGCTTTCAGGTGGAGGTCAACAGGTCTGGTGCCTATTGAACAGCCCCCCGGCAGGGATACCTTCGCCCTGCCAAATCTGGCAAGCATAGGACCTAAAACCAGTATGGAAGCCCTCATCTTGCTCACAAGCTCGTAGGGTGCTTCCGGAGAGGGAGTGCCTGACAGCCTGAAACTGAAAACTCCCCTGTCCCTTTCCTCAACTTCCATACCTGCGTGCTTCAGCAGGTCTTTCATAGTATAGACGTCAAGCAGGTAAGGGACGTTCTGGAGGATTACCTCCTCGTCCGTAAGCAGGACTGCCGCCATGTCCGGCAGTGCGGAGTTTTTCGCCCCGGATATTTCAACAATCCCCTCAAGCGGTTTCTGTCCTTCCACTTCAAGGTATTCTACAATTTCCTCTCTGGTCTCTACCATCTTTTTTCTCCTATTACCACTCTGTCTAATCCCTGTAGGTCTTTTACGACCGTAGGCTTGAAACCTGCTTCCACCAGTATTCGGGAGACCTTCTCCCCCTGACCGTGTCCTATTTCAAATGCAAAAAAACCGTTTTCCTTAAGGAGGTTTTTACCTTCACTTACTATTTTTTCGTAAAATTCCGTCCCTTCTTTACCGCCTATTAAAGCCTCAACAGGCTCTTTTTTTACCTCTTCCTGAAGGGAGTGGTATTCCGCTTCGCTTACGTAAGGCGGGTTTGAGACAATAAAGTCGTACTTTTTGTCTTTTGCCCCTCCAAACAGGCTTCCCTTCAGGACTGTAAACCTGTCGGACACTTTATTTATTTTAGCATTATGGACGGCAAGGTTCACCGCCTTTTGTGAAATGTCCGTTCCTTCCATACGCAGAAAAGGACGGTTTTTCAGCAGTGCTATTGATATCGCTCCACTTCCAGTGCCTATCTCAAAGCCAATAACCGTTCTATCGGAAGGAATTCTTTTCAGGGTTTCTTCAACGAGGATTTCCGTTTCCGGTCTTGGTATGAGGACGCCTTCCCTTACATCCAGCCTCACGTTGTAAAACTCCTTTTCCCCCAGTATGTATCCAAGCGGATACCTGCCTGCCCTTTTTTCTATCAGGGAGAATATTTTCTTCCTTTTTTCCTCCGGAATTTCCCTGTCCTTCTCCGTTATCAGCTTCCATCTGGGCAGGTTTAAAACCTTTGCCACTATAAGCTGTGCGTCTGTAATGGGAGTGGGTATGCCAGCCTCTTTAAGCCTTTTTACAGCAAGCTCAACAGCCGTTTTTATGTCCATACCTTTTCCAGTAAAAGACCTTTCAGGTACAGTGTGTTTGGCATGTTTACCACAACAGGGTGGTCCTTATCCTGATACATAAACTCCCTTACCGCAACCGGCGTTCTGGTGTCGGCGGAGGCGGATAGGGTTGTGGAAAGCAGGTCTTCCATACTGATGTGGTAGGAGCAGGAAAAGACGGCTAAATATCCTTCCGGCTTAAGCAGTTTTAAACCGTTCAGTATAAGGTACTTGTATCCCCTTAAAGCCCCTTCCTTTTCTTTTTTTGTTTTTGCAAAGGGTGGAGGGTCTAAAACCACAAGGTCGTACTTTTCCCCTTTTTCAACCTGCTTTTTTATAAAATCAAAACCGTTTTCCTTCACGGTCGTGTATCCCTGTATGCCGTTGAGACGGCAGTTTTCCTCAACCTGCCTTAAAGCTTCTTCAGAAATGTCAACAAAAACTATCCGTCCAGCCCCTTTCTTTCCTGCGTAGATGCC
>JAADDT010000093.1 GCA_013153765.1 Aquificota bacterium | reverse complement strand
GTAGTAGTTAACGCCGAAGTAAGTCATCAATATGGAAAAGTATCCCAGCACGGAGAAAACCGCCATCTTGTAGTAAGAATACCACTGCGGGATATACTTCAGGTGGACAATTGCGGCATAAACCAGTATTGACACTGCCGTCCAGGTCTCTTTAGGGTCCCAGCCCCAGTACCTTCCCCAGCTTTCGTTTGCCCAGACAGCACCAAGGAAGTTTCCTATTATTATCAGGGAAAGACCTATTATCAGGGACAAGTCAACTATCTTCATAGCTTCCTTTATTCCAAGCTCTATCCTTAAAACCCTTTCCTTCCCAAGCAGTCTTTCGTCTTTTATCACGAAGAAAATTAGTATAAGCAGTCCAAGGACTGCCGCCAGACCTAAAAATCCGTAGCTTGCGGTAAGAACCGAAACGTGTAGCAGAAGCCAGTAAGATTTCAGAACAGGAACTATCGTCGTTATCTGTGGATCAAGCCAGCCTAAATGGGCGGCAAACAGGAAAATACCTGCAAATATACCGACTGAAGCAAGGACGAACATAGACTTTCTGGCAAAAACCATACCTGCCAGTGCCACTGCCCACGAAATAAACAGCATTGACTCATAAGCATCAGTCCAAGGTGCGTGGTCTGCCACGTACCACCTTAAACCAAGTCCAAAGGTGTGTACCAGAAAAGCAATAAACAGCAGTACGACCACCACCTTACTTGCCTTTTCCAGATTAAGGCTTGGCTTGAATATCTGGGCAAATATCAGACCGAGTGAGAGGAAACCTATCAGGAAGTAAAAAGGCGTAAGCCTTTCAAAGATACTTAACCTGTTGTACAGTATTTCAGCCTTAAGCCTTGTTTCCGAAGGTAAAACCTTGTATCCGTATTTTCTCTGGAAATCCTTTATGTCCTCAACCGCAAGGTTAGCCGCCTGCCAGTCCCCTTTTTGTATTCCCTGCTGTACGCCGTGTATGTATTTGGTCATTATTGCCGCCACTTCCTCCTTCTGCTTTTCGGGAAAACTTTTCAGTGCTTCCCTTGGAGGATACCACGTATTGTTAGGGTCGTTTTCTTTAGGGAATATCCTTATCAGGTCGCCGGTAAACGCCACGTAGCATATGTACAGCTTTTCGTCTATTTTTAGGACTTCCTTGTCAAACTGGCTTCTTTCGGCAGGGTCTTTTCTCCTTGCGGTTTCAACGGCTTGGGCAAGCTTGTACATGCCTTTCTCGTCGTAAGCGTCTATAAAGGCAAAATATTTTGCGTCCATAGGTATGCCTAATATTTTCTTTATAGCCGGGTGTTTTACCTTTATGAACTTTACGTACTGCCAAGGTCCCGGCATAAGGAACATACCAAGTAAAACCTGATTGTGCGTAAGTCCAAGCACGGAACCGCTTCCGTGGACTTTGTGGACGACGTCAATGGCAAGCGTGTCAAACGGCTTTATTCTACCGTCCGCACTCTGGACGGCAACGGTAGCAAATATCTCTGCGTGGTTTTTATCTATCTTTTTTACGGTGGCTATAATCTCTTCCATTGAAGGCATTTTAGGAGTTGCTGACTGTTCTGACTGCTGGGACTGGCTGTCCTGTTGCATTCCCGGATAGGCAAATCCACCTGTGGAGAAGGTGAGTAAGGTCAGTAAAAGAAGGACAGTTTTATTTAAACCGTTTTTATTAAGCATTTTCAAAGTCCTCCCAAATCTGCTGTAAGGATTAAATATGTTCAGTATCAATCCTATGGTAAGGAGGGCATAACCTATGTAGGTAGGAATAACCCCCGGGTCGTGGTTTACGGACAGTATCGTCCCCTTCTCGTCAGGGTCGTACGAAGACTGGAAGAACTTGTATCCGCCGTAAACAAGCGGATGGTTCATATGTATGTTGTATTCAAACTTTGTGTTGTTTCTCGGATCAATAACAATAACGTGGCTTTCGTAAGAGGAAGGTTTGTTAGAACCGGGATATTTCCTCATAACGAAATCCTTAAGGTATATGTAAAACGGCAGTGTTATTACCTTCGCTCCCCATTCCATAGTAAGGTCTAAATCGGCTATCTTCAGCTGTGTAGGTATTCCCGGCGTGCTACCTCCCCTTCCTAAAAGAACCGCTTCCTTTTTCTGACCGTCGTATTCAACGTCCACATACAAAGCGGACAGGACGGAACTGTTTCTGTAAAGCTCCTTACTCCGTGGCAGAGGCACGACAACCTCTTTACCTTTTTCAACAGCCTTTTTCACCACAAAGTTTATACCGCCGGCGGAGTATAAAACCCCCGTTTCAAGCGGATGTTTTTCACCTGCTTTTATACTTCCCTGCGACCTGTCGGACATTCTCATCCAGTTGACAGGCAGGTTTGAAAGAAGGTAAAACTTCCCGTCCTTTAAAAAGAAAAAGACAAAATCCTTACCTGAAAGGTTTTTTCTAAAAGTATCCGGATCCTGAAAGATAAAGGCAAAACTGCCAAAATCCTCTATAGTCCCTTCCTTCATAACTATGTCAACGCTGTCCATTCCGGCAGAAGCCCGGAGGGATATTATAGGTTCACCGTTAGGGTCCTCCTGCACTTCCGTTTTCACACCCTTAATAAAATTTTTGTACTTTATAACAAGCGGTTTGCCGTCAATATCAAGCTTTTCCTCAAAGTGGTTAAAACCGATAACAGAAAGAAGTAAAGGTCTTTCCAGCCTGTAGGTTCTGTCCCCTTTTTTCGCCTCAACCTGCAGGAAAGGATCACGGGAAAATATCTGGTTCTGTTGCTGACCTTCCCTTATGTGCATCATACCTTCATAACCGAAGTACCGTGTAATAGCCGCACCGATAAAAATAACCACAAAAGCAACGTGGAAGACGAAAAGCGGGATTTTTTTTGGTTGCCACATACGGTACTTGAAAATATTCCCTATCAGGTTCAGTGTAAGGAGTGTCATCAAAGCTTCAAGCCAGAGTGAACCGTAAACGAGGGCGTAAGCCGTTTCCCTGCCGAAGTCGTTTTCAATGAAAGTGGCAGTACCTACAGCCGCCCCAAATATTAATAATAAAACTATAGTAGTCTTCATAGAAAAAAGAATATCCGTAGCCTTTATTAACAATCCCATTTATAACCCCCGTAATTGTTAGTTAAGAAATTAATAATTGAGGAAAGCAAAGCGTATAAACATAATACTACTAATATTGGAAAAAAGAAAATTCTGTCAATACCAATTAGTAATAGTTATAATTATTGGTTAAAACGGCGGTCTGTCCAGTTTTCCCTGACGCATACGGCAGTATAAAATAGTATGTAAAAAATAAACCTGAACACGCAAAAATGGGCAGGTTAGACATCACACTACGGGACGCAATAAGCAGGATACCGCAAAGGTTCGTCCAGATACTAACAGGACAAAAAGGCAAATCAATACTTGACAACACTTTCCCAGCAGTAAAAGAAAGGAAAGCAGACCTTATTCTACAGCTTGAAGACGGCAGTATATTCCACCTTGAATTACAGACTAAAAACGACAAAAACATGCCTTTCAGAATGC
>JAADDT010000015.1 GCA_013153765.1 Aquificota bacterium | reverse complement strand
GAGCTGGCAGAACTGTTGAAGCCGTTCAGAGACAGTCAGGTCGGTATATGTCTGGATACTTGCCATCTGTACTCTGCCGGTTATAAGATAAATCGGGAAGAAGATTTCCTTTCCTATAGGGAAGAGCTTGACAGTGAAATAGGACTGGAAAAGGTAAAGGTAATCCACTGCAACGACACGAAAACACCGTTTAACTCACGGAAGGACAGGCACCACCACATAGGTGAAGGGGAAATCGGCTACAAAGGATTTGAATTATTCCTTAATGATGAATATTTTAAAAGACTGCCTTTTATACTGGAAACGCCGAAGATAGGCAACTGGGATATTGAGAATATGCGTAGGTTAAAAAATCTGATACGTGCGCCCGTAGCTCAGTAGGATAGAGCACCGGTTTCCGGGGCTGGGGGTCGCAGGTTCAAATCCTGCCGGGCGCACCTAAAAAAGGTGAAGGAATGGTAGAGAGAGCGGAGCTGGAAAGGATAGAAGCCGAGCTGTCCAAATACATGGACAGTGAGGTTGAATTTTTACTGAAAATAGGCAACTACCTGCTTTCAAGCGGGGGCAAACGGCTCAGACCTGCACTGGTACTGACCTTCTCAAAACTCCTTAAAGGGGAAAACGAAGAGAGGGACTACCCGCTTGCGGTGGCTATGGAATACCTCCACACCGCCTCACTGCTACACGACGACGTGGTTGACGGGGCGGAAACGAGAAGGGGAAAACCGGCGGCAAACAGAGTTTTCGGCAACGAAACGGTAATACTGACCGGAGACTACATGTATGCAAACGCCCTGTACCTGTTTTCCGTTTACGGTGATATGGACATGATAAAAAACGTGTCTGACAGCGTTAAAAAAATGGCAGAGGGACAGCTACTTGAACTGAAAAAGATAGGCGACATAGATATGGAATACGAAGAATACTTCAAAATACTTGAAGGGAAAACGGCTGTTCTGTTTGGAAGCTGTTGCTACGTGGGAACGGCACTTGGAGGCGGAAGCCAAAAGCAGAAAGAAAGTGCGTACAGGTACGGACTGAACATAGGTCTTGCCTTCCAGCTTATAGACGACTATCTGGACTACGCAGGAACGGAAGAAAAGCTGGGCAAACCTGTCTGCAACGACCTGAGGGAAGGGAAAATAACCTATCCACTGCTTTCCGTCCTTAAAGGGCTTACACCTGAAGAAAAAGAGCTTGTAAAAAAGGTAATAAGGGACTTAAACCCGTCTCAGGAAGATATAGAAAAGGTAAAACAGCTGGTTTACCAAAAGGGCGGTATGACAAAAACCATAGAAAAGGCAAAGGAGCTTGTTAATAATGCTGTCTGCGAGCTTGAAAACTTTCCAAACAACAGTTATCTTAAAAAGTTAGAGGAGCTTGCAAAATTTATAGTTGAGAGGGATTTTTAATGAGAAGGACTGTTTTAAAGTCTAAAATACACAGGATAACCATAACCGGAGCGGACCTCCATTACGAAGGCTCGTTAACGCTTGACGAGGCGATAATGGAGGCGGCAAACCTTGTGCCTTTTGAAAAGGTGGAAGTGTTTAACATCAACAACGGAAACAGGTTTTCCACATACGTAATACCCGGGGCAAGGTACAGTGGAGAATGTATCCTGAACGGTGCGGCGGCAAGGCTGGGACACTCGGGAGACCTGATAATAATCGTCTCCTATGCGGAAGTGGAAGACAGCGAGCTTGGAGACTTTAAGGTAAATCTGGTTTATACGGACAGCGAAAACAACATAAAAGAGCATAAAGTTGCTGGCGTTTTTTCCGAAGAAGCTAAAGAAATAGCTATCAGGAATAAAAACTTTATAAAGGATTAATGATGAGAGGAAAAAGCCGGTACTATCTCTTTCTGGGGATAATACTGGCTATTCTGTCTTTTTCCTGTAGTGCCAAAAAAACCGAGCAGTCAAAAGCCTACATCATAAAGAAAAAAGACCGTACCTACGTAATCATCAAAAACGAAGACCACAGCGAAGTTTTCAAGGTTGACGGCGTTTACATAAACGAAAAAGACATACCGGAACTGGACAAGGAAGACGAAAAGATACTTACGGAAGAATCGGTAAAAACAGGCATAAAAATACCTAACAAAAGGGACATAAGGAAATACCTTTACTTTTACGGCATAAAAAATAAAAAGTGGTCAGAAAGGGCACTTAACAGGGCTAACTTTTACCTGCCTATGATAAAAAGCGTTTTCAAGCGGTACGGCATACCTGAAGAGCTTGCATACCTGCCGGCGATAGAAAGTGCCTTTGACCCTTACGCCACATCACCATCCGGAGCGGCAGGACTGTGGCAGTTCGTACGGATAACCGGCAAAAGGTTTGGACTGAAAATAAACAGGAAGGTTGACGAAAGGAGGGACCCTTACAAATCAACTGTGGCGGCGGCAGAATACCTGAAATACCTCTACGAAATGTTTGGCAGATGGGACTTGGTGCTTGCCGCCTACAACTGTGGCGAAGGCTGTATCCAGAAAAGAATGTCCAGCTCCAGAAACGACTTTTGGGACATTAAACACAGGCTACCTCCACAAACAAGGGAATACGTTCCCAAATTCTTTGCAATGGTGTTAATAGCCAAAAACCCTAAAAAATACGGCATAAACATACACAGGGCTAACCTGTACTACGTAAAAACCAAAAAAGCCAGAAGCACCACCTCACTGAAAACCATCAGCAGAAAGTTCGGCATAGATTACGGACTGCTGAAAAGATACAACGCCCACTTCAGGAAAGGTATAGCTTACGCAGGCTACAACCTGAACATACCACTCAAAAAGGGACAGAAAATAACCTACAGACCTGAAGTCAAAAAAGTAAAATACAGCTACCGCCTGAAATACCACAAAGTAAAAAAGGGAGAAACCCTATACAGAATAGCCAAGAAATACGGCGTATCTGTTGATAAACTGAAAAAAGTGAATAAAATAAGAGGCAACCTGATAAAACCGGGAATGGTTCTTAAAATCCCCCTTGAAGAGGTATCCTTTAATAAATGATACACCGTAGAAAAACCAGACCTGTTTACGTTGGAAGCGTGCAGATTGGCGGGGACGCACCTATCGTAGTCCAATCAATGACGGACACAAAAACCCACGACGTTGAAGCCACACTTGACCAGATAAACAGGCTGTATCAGGCAGGTTGTGAAATAGTCAGAGTTGCGGCACCGACGGAAAAAGACGCCCTTGCCCTGCCGGAAATAGTTAAAAAAAGCCCTATTCCGGTAATAGCCGACATACACTTTTCCCCCCGTATAGCCTTCCTCTCCCTTGAAAGCGGAATACACGGCATAAGGCTTAACCCGGGAAACATAAACGACGAAGGGAAAATAAAAGAAATACTGCAGGAATGTAAAAAAAAGAAGATAGCCGTCCGTCTGGGCGTAAATTCAGGCTCCCTTGAGGAAAAACTCCTTGAAAAATACGGCTACCCGACGGGAGAAGCCCTTGCGGAAAGTGCCTTAAACTGGTCTGAATTCTTTGAAAAGGTAGGCTT
>JAADDT010000014.1 GCA_013153765.1 Aquificota bacterium | reverse complement strand
CCTGCAAAGTTTAAAAGGGAGCTTACGGAGGAAGAAATAAAGTGGCTTGAAAAATCCTATCAGAACTACATCAGGTATAAAAACTCCTATCTGGAGGAAGGCTGACATCCCTGTAGGTAAAGCCTTTATGTATGAAAAAATTTTTAGGGCAGGTTATAATATTTTTCTGCCAAATCCAAACAGAGGTGGACGATGACCAAGGCTGATATAGTGAACTGGATACTGAAAAACAAAAAGGTAAAAGCGTCAAAAAAGGACGTTTCAAAGGTTGTGAACCGCGTTTTTGAGATGATAGCCGATGAGATAGTAAACGGCAAGGATAACCACAAAATACAGATTTCCGGCTTCGGCACCTTCGTTGTGAAAAAAAGGGCACCTAAAATAGGCAGAAACCCAAAAACTAAAGAAGAAAAGTTGATACCTGAAAGATACGGAGTATCTTTTAAGGTTGGAAAAAAACTCCAGCGTAAGCTGAACGGTCGGTAAAGTCGGAGCGTAGCTCAGGCGGTAGAGCACTGGCATGGGGGGCCAGAGGTCGGCGGTTCAAGTCCGCTCGCTCCGACCATTTAAATCTATTCTGGGAAGACGAATGGGACTGGGATTTTTTTTATTTCTATTTTTTCTAATTTCCTTCAAAACCGCCTTTACGCAGGAAGAACAAAGCCGTATTACCCTTACAGGTGGTATAAGCACTTCCCTTTTATACAGCAACAGTACGGATAGACTGGATACGGTTATAACTAACCTATATTTTAGACTTTCCGGAAAGGAAGAAAAATTAAGGTTTGGTGTGGGAATTGGTGATGTGGTAGCACCGTCGGTGATTGATAAGGACTACAGCCTGTATCCTGAAGTCCGTTTATACGATGGGGCTGTTTTTTTGGACAGTCCGGTTATACTACAAATAGGTCTGCTTGAACCTCTGGAGGGATACGAAAACAACCAGACCTACCTTAATCCGAACATACTTTCCAGTGCTGTTTCCAGTATAGAACCTTTTAATGCTTACGGTTTCAGGGCAGGATACGGTTTTGAAAAGTTTACCTTTTATGCCGGATACTACACAGACAGACTTGAAAGGGACGAGTACTGCTACAGAGAAATATGCTCTACAGAAAGCTACAACTTGGTGGTGGAAAGGAACGGTGAAAATTCCTATTTTTTTCTTTCTTTTTACAACCTGAAGGATTTTTACAACATATTTAACATTATTTTGACCAGACATTTCGGTAATCTGGAGATATCTTTAGACGGTGATTACGCTTTCTGGGACGGCAGTGCGAGGGACAGCATAAGGCTAAAATACGGGGAAAACCTTACAGACCACGCTTACGGTGTTTCGTTGTATATAATTCCCAAATACAAAATATACAGATTTCCCGTCAGAATTGAGTACATCAATCAGGATAAAAGCCAGATTTACGTGCAGAATAGAAAAACAAGGGAGATATATTCCCTGTCCTTCACGCCTACTGTAAGGGAAGAGAACTACCTTTTCAGATTTGAACTGGGCTTTACGAAAGCGGAAAACTTCTTTTCAACTCCTCTTTTTTATGCCGGTATAGAAGCTGTTTATATGCTGTAATCTTTCAGCTAAAATAAAACAGATGGGAAAAAGGGCTTTTATCAGCGTAGGTGAAATATCAGGGGATAACTACGCTTGTGAGCTTATAAAAAGACTGCCGGAGGTTGAATGGACCGGAATTACAGGTCCAAAGATGCGTCAGGCTGGCTGTAAAACCGTTGAAAGGATAGAAAACATCTCGGTCGTCGGCATAACGGAAGCACTTCCCAAGTACTTCCAGATAAGGAAAGCCTTCAAAAAGGCTGTGGAGGAGCTGGACAGGGGAGTTGACCTGCTTGTGGTGGTGGACTTTCCCGGATTTAACCTGAAGCTTCTGAAAGAAGCAAAAAAAAGGGGAATAAAAACGGTATATTTTATCGCACCGCAGGTCTGGGCTTGGGGAAAGGGAAGGATACCGAAAATAGCGGAAAACACCGACGTATTAATATCAATATTTCCTTTTGAAAAGGAAGCTTACAGGGACTACCTTGACAGGTTCAGGTTTGAATACGTGGGACACCCTCTCCTTGATATTGTAAAAACGGAAACCACTCAGGAGCAGTTTAAGTCAAAACTAAACATTCCGCAGGAAAAGGGGATTTTCGGTCTGCTGGCAGGTAGCAGGGAAAGTGAGGTAAAAACGCTCCTTCCAATAATGCTAAAGTCCGTCCCTTTAATACTGGAAAAAAAGCCGGACTTACACTTCGTAATACCTGCCACACCTAACGTGGAAGGTCTGGTAAAACAGACCGTAGCCGAACACGGCAGACTGCCGATAACCGTTTTGACGAAAGACGAGTTTAAGAACCCTTCTTACGAAACGATGAAACATTCCGTTTTTTCCGTGATAGCCTCCGGCACAGCCACACTTGAGGCTTCAATCATCGGAAATCCGTTCCTGCTTGTTTACAAGGTTTCTCCAATCACGTTTTTCATAGGTAAAATGCTGGTATCGGTGGACTTTTTAGGTCTGCCTAACCTGATAGCCGGCAGGGAGGTAATAAAAGAGCTACTTCAGAAGGACTGTAATCCGGAAAAAATCGCTGAATACAGCCTGAAATACCTGACTGACGGTGAGCTTTACGGCAGGACGGTAGCTGACCTTAAGGAGGTAAGGCAGAAATTAGGCGGAGGAGGGGCGTTAGACAGGACGGCAAACATAATAAGGGAGCTTATTTAGTGCTGTCCGTTGAAGGGAAGTAATACAGCTCCCACCATATTTCTCCCTTGTCGCAGTTAAAGTAGTTGTCCAGCTCGCAGTAAGTAAGGACTATCTGTCCTATCGTCAGGTTCTTTATCAGCTTCCTTTCAGGTATGTTTCCCACGTAAGTGATACATTTCTTGTCTTTTTCTATCGGCTCAAGCTTTATGTCGTAAAACCCTTTCAGGTATTTCCTTTCAGACAGGATAAACTCAAGGGGACACTTGTCTCCGTTTACCTTCAGTATGAACTTTCCCGGTAGGCTTACCATCTTGATAGGGGCTTTTTTAAAGTAGAAAAACTTGCCGAAATAAACGTTTTCTCCGACTATTATCACCCTTTCAGTCCTGTTTTTGAAAAAGGGCTGGGCTGTGGCTACCGCCGTAAAAAGCAGAAAAACCAGAAGGTATCCTAACCGTTCCATCTTGCTACTCCCTTTTAGTTATAAAGATAAGGATTAAACAGTCCTTTATCAACGGTATCTGTAGTATTCTTCAGGGACGCTTTTTATTATTTCCTGTGCCACCTTTTCCACCAGATCAAGTGATGCCTTCTCTATGGGAGTTGTTTTTTTCACCTCTATTCCGGTAAGGACGCCACCCTTTCCGAATGCACCCTCACCTAAAGCCACATCCCATCTGGTAAACTCACCTTCAGCGGTGATGCTTTTTAAGACCCTGCCTGTCCTTACGTCAACAAGCCTGACTACCATCTGTATGTAAGTTTTCTTAAACTCAACCAGTCCGGCGGTAAGGTGCTGTCTGCCACCTTC
>JAADDT010000081.1 GCA_013153765.1 Aquificota bacterium | reverse complement strand
ATGGAGCCTTCAAGGTAATCTGTAAGACTGTTTATTCCCGTATTTTCCACAGCACTTACCTTTATTACCTGATATCCTGCCTGCCTGTAAACGGAAGCCCACTTTTCAAGCTCTTCCATCTCTTGATCGTTTAAAAGGTCTATCTTGTTAAAAACAACCACCGGGTCTGTCCCGAAGTATTCGTAAACCACAAGCAGGTTATCAAGAAGGAAACTGTCAAAACCGGGCATTTTCAGGCTCATAACCACCATCACCTTGTCCACGTTTGCAACAGGCGGTCTTACAAGGAAGTTTTTTCTCTCCTCCACGTCTTCTATGGCAAAGGTTTTGTCGTCAACAACCACTCCTTTAACGTGGTCTCCCGCGTATATTTTTGTTTTTTTAAGCACTTTCTTCCTTGGAATGCCCCTTAAAACCTTTTTTTCTTCAGGCAGGTAAACACCTATCATCTGGGCTTCCCTGTCAACGACCAGTCCCTTCTTCACAGCTCCACCTCGTCAAAACTACTTATCTGTGGATAGGGAAAGTCCCGTATCCAGTCCGCATCTTCAGGTCTTACAACACGGTAAACGACCATTTCGCTTTCCGCCGCCGCCTTCACCTCGTCAGGATTGTCCGACAGGAAAACGACCTGTTCAGGTTTAACTCCTATCGTCTGTGCTATCTTCAGGTAAGAATTTTTGTCCTTTTTACCGCCTATTTTGGTGTCAAAAAAGCCGTCAAACAGGTCAAGCAGGTTTCCCTTTTCCGTGTTTGAAAAAAACAGTTTTTGTGCCTGAACAGAGCCGGAGGAATAAACAAAAAGCCTGTAGCCCTTTTCCTTCCATTCTTTAAGCTTCCTGTAAGCGTCCTCGTATATGGGGGATTTTACGCTCCCTTCATCAAAGCCCTCCTTCCATATGTATCCCTGTATGTCCTTAAGGGGGGCTACCTTCCTGTCCTGATCTATCCAGCTTTTCAGCACTGCAGACAGCTCCTTCGGGGAAAGCTTCCTCCCTTCCATCTCCTCAACCTGTTTTAAAACCTCCTGAACATAAGGCTTATCCCAGTTTTTTTCTATAAAGTCGTCCATCTTTTCCTTTGAATAGGGAAAAAGCACATCCTTTACGAAAGATACCGGAGCTACGGTTCCTTCTATGTCCACCAAAACAGCCTTTACCATACTACACACTCCCTTTTCTTTCTATTTTAACCTGAATAACAGCTGTGGTATATTTTTCCTTATGGAAAAGACAAATAAAACTTTAAAATACAGGTGTAAAGTCTGTGGCTACATCTATAGTCCGGATAGGGGAGACGAAAAAAGGGGCATAAGGGCAGGAATTTTGTTTGAGGAACTGCCTGACAGCTGGCGTTGTCCGGTCTGCCAGTACGGAAAGTCCCACTTTTATCAGGTAAAGGATTTTCAGTCTTTATCCTGTTCGGAGTTATCTCCCCCGTAGTACTTTTTCATCCTTTCGTCCTGCTGGGCGTGTTTTTTCATGTATTTAAACACCCAGATAATTATGCCGATTATTATGCTCCAGCCTATAAAATGTATGATGCCCTGCATTGCAGAGTACTGCTTTTCGTCCATACTAACACTGCCCTGATAAGGTTCAAAGGCAGTGGGAACGCCGTTGTTAAGCCAGTTTAACAGCTCAAGTAAAAACTCCAACTTACATACCTTCCTTTTGTTAAATTATACAACAGCTAAAGGAGGGATATACACTCCTTCATCGTGTCCAGAAACCATTCAAGCTCTCCCTCCGTTATCGCCAGAGGGGGCATCACCACCATAACGTCTCCTAAAGGTCTTACCCAGATACCCCTTTCAATCATCATTTTTGCCACCTTAAAGCCTGTCCTTTCTCCGTAAGGGAAATGCTCTCCCGTTTCTTTGTCTCTGACCAGCTCTATCCCTGCCATAAAGCCGAACTGCCTGACATCACCAACGTGTTTAAGCTCCCAAAAGCCTTCCAGTTTTTCCTGAAGGAGTTTTATTTTCGGCTGTAGCTTGGTTAAGGTTTTTTCTTCCTCAAAAACCTCAAGGTTAGCAATCGCCACGCTACAGGCTAAAGGGTTTCCCGTGTATGTGTGTCCGTGGTAAAAATGTTTTGCCTCTCCGAACTCACCTAAAAACTCGTTAAATATCTCGTCGCTTACAACCGTTGCCGCAAGGGGCAGGTATCCGCCTGTTATACCTTTTCCCAGTGCCATAATGTCCGGTTCCACACCTTCCCTTTCGCAGGCAAACATACTGCCGGACCTTCCAAATCCTGTGGCAACCTCGTCAACTATCATAAGTATGTTGTACTCATCGCATATACGTCTTACCTCTTTCAGGTATCCTCTTGGGAATGGGAGTATTCCGGCGGCTCCCTGTACTCCTGCCTCTAAAACGAAGCCGGCTATTTCCTGATGGTGTTTAAAAACAAACTCCTCAACCTCCTCAATAAGAAGGAGTGTGGTGTCGTAATCAAGGGCTTTTTCCCTGCCTACAAGCTTTACAGCTTCCCTGTAAGGGGAAGGCATCTTATAAACGTCAAAAAGAAGGGGTTTGTATTTTTCGTGGAATATGTTTATACCGCCCACACTTACACTGCCTATCGTATCACCGTGGTAAGCTTCCGAAAGTGTGATGAACCTGTTTTTCTGCTTTTCACCTTTGTTGTGCCAGTAGTGATAGGCTATCTTTATGGCTATTTCCATAGCTTCCGCACCGTCTTCAGAGTAGAAAACCTTCGTAAGCTTTGGGGGAGTTATGTCAACAAGGTTTTTCGCAAAAACTATTGCAGGCACGTTGGAAGCTCCCAGCGTGGTAAAGTGGGCTATTTTTTTTAACTGCTCCTCAACAGCCCTGTTCAGCTTTGGGTGGTTGTGTCCGTGGACGTTGCACCAGAGGGAAGCCACGCCGTCAAGGAACTTCCTGCCGTGTATGTCGTAAACGTAAACGCCCTCTCCCTTTTCCACAATAATGTTTTCCTCCTCCCGATAAACCTTCATCTGTGTAAAAGGGTGCCAGAAATAGTTTTTGTCCCATTCTTCAAGGTACTTCCTGCTGACCATACTCACGCTCCCTTGTTTATTTATGTGAATTTTCTCATATCTTGCCTGTAAGTGCCAGATATAAGATAGTCCGAAAAAAGGAGAAAGCTTGATGTTAAAGGAAGAAGGTATTTACACTGTGGTAAAAACCGGCAATGGTTTCAAAAGGTTTGGCTGGGTAGTAAGGGAAGGCTACCTGAAGGGAACTTCCCGGTATTTTATAGCCACCGAACAGACGGTAAAAAACAGTCCAAACCCTTTAAAAGCCTTAAAAAGTGTGAAGTGGGCTATATACAGCGGTGAGACAGGGGAAAGGCTTTCGGACTTTTTTGAATGGATATCACCTTACGGTCTGGTAAGGGGACAGTCTCCTTACTACAGGGGCACGCTAAACGGGAAGGAAGCACTGTTCAGCCTGAACGGGCAAAAGACGGACTGGTTTGAAAAGATAAGGGACAGGGGGGCTTTAACCGGCGAAAGTCCATACTTTTGGGGAAAGAAAAACGGCAGTTATGCCCTTTACCACGT
>JAADDT010000105.1 GCA_013153765.1 Aquificota bacterium | reverse complement strand
CTGCGGATAGTGTCCGGAGGGACTGACAGCCACATAGTACTGGTTGATCTTAGACCTTTAGGGGTTAAGGGAAATCAGGCTGAGGAAAGTCTGGGAAAGGCGAACATCACGGTTAACAAAAACGCCATACCGTTTGATCCGGAAAAGCCTATGGTAACCTCAGGAATAAGGCTGGGTACAGCCGCCCTCACCACGAGGGGAATGAAGGAAAACGACATGCGTAGGATAGCGAAAAACATAGTAAAAGTCCTGAAAAACATTGACAACGAAAAGGTGATTAAAGAGGTCAGGGAGGACGTGCTTTCCCTCTGCTCGGCGTATCCTTTGTATCCTGAATGGACTAAAGACTATCTGGGATAAGGAAGATGAAGCCCTTACCTTTTTACAAAAGGATAAACATTTTTACCAAAGCAAGCGACGAGGCAAGGGAGTTTTCCCGCCGTCTTAAAAACTGGCTGAACAGCTATGCCATAGAAAGTGAGGTTTTTGAAAACCTTGCCGAGCTGGAAAACGAGGAATCCATAAAGAATACGGACCTGCTGATAGTGGTCGGTGGGGACGGTTCACTCCTGATTGCCACAAGAAGGGTGGCAAAGTACAAACTGCCTGTGCTGGGGATAAATCTGGGAAGGCTCGGCTTCCTTACAGAGCTTAACGCTGAAGACGCCTTTGAAAAGCTGGAGGAAATCCTGTCAAAACCGCTGTGTATCTCCCGTAGAATGATGTTGAGAGCTTCCCTTATCAGGAAAGGGAAGAAGATACTTGAGGCTGACGTGCTTAACGACGTGGTGGTAAACAAGGCGATACTTGCCAGAATTGTTGACGTGGCGGTATATCAGGGTGATACTTACATCACCACTTACAACGGGGACGGCATAATAATATCCACTCCAAACGGCTCTACCGCTTACGCCCTTTCGGCAGGGGGTCCTATAGTCTATCCTATGATGGAAATATTTCTGGTTGTGCCTATCTGTCCTCACACGCTTACAGACAGACCTCTCATACTTCCTACATTTGAGCCGATAACCATAGAGCTTGTTGCGGAAGAGAAGGACGCATGGCTTACACTTGACGGTCAGGAAGGCACACAGCTCCAGTACGGGGACAAGATAATCGTCAAACAGTCTCCACATTACGCCTATCTGGTAAGAACTCCAAACAAGAACTACTTTGACATACTACGGGAAAAGCTGGACTGGAAGTGATGTACAGGATAGGGACAGGGTTTGACCTGCACAGGTTGGCGGAAGGTAGGAAGCTGGTGATAGGAGGTGTGGAAATACCTTCTCCTGTAGGTTTTGACGCCCATTCGGACGGGGACATCTTTTTCCACGCCCTTACAGACGCCCTGCTTGGAGCTGTCGGCTACGGGGACATAGGGGAGCTTTTTCCCGATAGGGACGAAAGGTGGAAGGGAGCTGACAGTAGCGTGTTCCTGAAGGAAGCCCATCGTATCGTCAGGGAAATGGGATATTCGGTTGTTAACGTAGACGGATTTATACTCCTTGAAAGACCTAAAATACTCCCTTACAGGGAAAAGATCATAAAAAACACTGCCCGTATCCTTAACATAGATGAAAAAAGCGTTTTCGTAAAAGGCAAAACCTATGAAAGGATAGGTGAGATAGGGGAAGGGAAGGCAGGGGTGTGCCAAGTTGTGGTTTTATTAAAAAAGGAGGAGCCTTAATGAAAGGAATAGAGCTGAAGACTACCATACAGCAGGTTTTAAGGAAGTATCCATTTGCCCAGAAGTTTTTCAGCAGTAAAAGTATGTACTGTAATGTCTGCTCCTGTAAAAAACACGAGACCATCTTTCAGGCGGCGGTTAACTACGGACACGACCCGGACAGGTTCCTCCAAGAGCTAAAACAGTTTATTTCGGATTATGAAAAATCTAAAACAGGCTAAAGCAATAATAGATAAGGTAAAAAACTACGACGACAAGCTCCTTGAAAGGACTACAGGTCTGTCCGAAACGCTTTCCTCCCTCCTTCAGGATTACCTGCCTTCAGGTCTGCTTGAGGACGTTAAACAGATAGACGGTCTTACTCCTCCCAAAAAGAGAGCTTTGCTTGACTACCTTTCAAAGGCTGTTGATCAGGCAGTATCCTCCGAAGGGGACAGGGAAGGGAAAAAGGAAGAGAAAAAAGAGAAGAAAAAGGTTTTCCTCCCGCTTGAGGACTTTTTCCAGATACAGGTAAAGGACGTCCAGATTTTAAAGCCAATAGAAAAAAGAGCTTTTAAGAAGGTCGGTGCGGAGACAGTGTACGACGCCCTCTTTTTCTTTCCAAGACGGTACGAGGACAAAAGGCTTAAAGACCTGTCCTCTGTAAAGGAAGGGGAAAGCGGACTGTTCAGGCTGAAGGTGGTTGATGTAAAGAAGGTAAAAAAGGGGAAACTGAAGACGCAGGTCGTCCTGAAGCAGGGAAACAAGACCATAAACGCTTACTTCGTCCACGACAAGCCTTTCCTTTTTACTTTTTTCCGTAAGGGAAGGGAAGTTCTGCTTTACGGTAAGGTGTCCCGCTTCGGCAGGGAGCTGTCAATGGTACAGCCGGAAATACACAGGGAGGAGGACCCTGTGGTGCTTAACAGGATAGTTCCGGTCTATTCCCTGCGGGGGGACAGTAGCGTAAAGATAACCTCCCAGACCATAAACCACCTGCGGAGGGGAATGCACAAGCTAATACAGAAGTACCTGCCTTACTTTCCCGAATACCTGCCTGAGGAGATTTACACCAGATACAGACTTCCGCAAATAAGGGAAGCCCTTGCCCTTACGCACTTTCCGGAAGGCGACTTGGATGCTGTTAACAGCTTTGAAACGAGACCACAGCTCAGAATGATATTTGACGAGCTTTTCATACTTGAGCTTGCCCAAAGCTACAGGAAGGCGATCATAAGGAAAAATCCTGCAACGCCGATAAACGTACCGCCAGACTTTATGGAAAAGTTCCAGTCGGTTCTACCTTTCCAGCTTACGGAAGACCAGAAAAAGGCACTGTTAGACATATTCAGGGACATATCAAAGCCCTATCCTATGAACAGGATGGTACAGGGGGACGTGGGAAGCGGTAAGACGATGGTGGCTGTAGGCTCTTCCCTTGCGGTAGCCCTTGACGGCAAGCAGGTGGCTGTGATGGCACCGACGGAAATACTTGCACAACAGCACTACAGGAACTTTAAGGCTGTTTTTGACCGTTTTTCCATTCCCGTTTACCTCCTTACGGGAAGCACCTCCCAGAAGGAAAAAAGGGAGATATACGAAAAGATGGAAACGGGGGAGGCAAAGGTCGTTATAGGCACGCACGCCCTCATACAGGAGGAGGTAAGGTTTAAGGAGCTTTCACTGGTAATAGTTGACGAACAGCACAGGTTCGGGGTTGAGCAGAGGAAAGCACTGATAGAAAAGTCCGGCAAAATGCCTCACGTCCTCGTTATGACGGCAACGCCCATACCGAGAACGCTAACACTTGCCCTTTACGGAGACCTTGACGTTTCCATAATAAAACAGATGCCGGCAGGTAGGAAGCCCGTAAAAACAGTCCTTTACTACGAGGACGAAAGGGAGATTATGATAGGCAGGATAA
>JAADDT010000082.1 GCA_013153765.1 Aquificota bacterium | reverse complement strand
AAATAGTGTTCGGGGACAACGACTTCCTTGCCGCACACGTCTCTGTTCTTGTGGACGCAGACCTTCTCCTCATACTGTCAACCGCAGGGGGGCTGTACACTTCAGACCCTTCAGACCCTTCCTCCAGACTGGTTGAGGAGGTGAAGGACATTGATCAAGTCCTGTCTTACGCAGGCACCTCAAGGTCGGCTTTCGGCACGGGAGGTATGCGAAGCAAACTGGAAGCGTCAAAGATAGCTGTAAGCCACCAGATACCGGTCGTCATAGCACCTAAAATGGAGGACATACTGCTGAAAACCGTAAGGGGGGAACTACACGGCAGTTTCGTATATCCGCAGGAGGAAAAGAAGCTTTCCCGTAAAAAAAGCTGGCTTAAGCTACTTTCCGCACCTAAAGGTAAGCTGGTTGTTGACGGAGGGGCTGAAAAGGCGATAAGGAACGGAAAAAGCCTGCTACCTGCCGGTATCGTATCCGTTGAGGGCATATTCTCAAAGGGGGACGTGGTTGCTGTTTTGAACGAAAAGGGACAGATTATAGGTAAAGGACTGGTTAACTTTAACTCAAAAGAGCTTGAAAGGATAAAAGGTAAAAAGTCCACGGAAGTGGAAAAAATACTCAAAAGAAAGTTTACAGAGGCGGTACACAGGGATAACATGGTGGTGTTTTAAGATGGAAAAGGTGGATAAAAAACTGGTTGAAAAGCTAAAGAAAGAACAGTTAAAGCTGTCAAAAAAGCTGAACCTTCAGGACAGGATACCTGTTGACGAAATAAGGACTGTTGCAGGTATAGACGTGACCTTTACGGACATACGGTCTCCTATTACGACAGGTATAGCCTGCATCACCGTTTTAGACCTGAAGGACGGCTTCAGGACTGTTGATACGGTCTTTGCAGAAAAGACGGTTGAATTTCCTTACGTTCCTACTTTCCTTGCGTACAGGGAGCTACCTGTAATAATGGAGGCTTACGAAAAGCTGAAGGTAAAGCCGGACGCTTTCATAGTGGACGGTATGGGCATTCTACACCCTCGGAAGATGGGGATTGCTTCCCATTTCGGCGTCCTTACAGATACGGTTTGCGTGGGCTGTGGCAAGTCAAAGCTGGTAGGGGATTACCAGATGCCGGAAAACGAAAAGTTTGCACACAGTCCGGTTTTCGTTGACGGGGAAAAGAGGGGATACGTGGTAAGAACCAGAAGGAACGCAAATCCGGTTTTTATATCTCCGGGAAACAACATATCCGTTGACGGCAGTCTGGAGCTTTTGAAAAAAACGACTACAGACTACAAACTGCCGGAGCCGACGAGGAGGGCACACCTTCTACTCCAGAGGTACAGGAAGGCTTTTTTAAAGGGGAAAAACAAACGGACTAACCGGTAAAGCGGAAAACCGGCGTCTCCTTCACCAGTCCCATCTCCTTCAGGTATCGGGAAAAGAGCTTAAGGCTTTCCAAATGCTTTTCCGTCAGGCTGTAGTCCAGATTTTTTAAATAACCTTTCTGGCTTTCTTCCAGTCCGTATCTTTCTATCTGTGAAAAGAACCTTTCCTTTGAGCTTTTCAAGACCTGATGTAGGGCTTTCACCTTTTCCCTTTCGTTCCTGTAAAAATCCTCCCTTACAGACCACAGGGCAAAAACGAACGGCAGACCTGTTTCCCTGTACCATATGCTTGAAAGGTCGTAGGTAAACCTTTTCGCACCTGCGTGTTTTATTGCGTTGTCTCCTATCAGAAGGACTGCCTCCTTATCCTTCAGTTCCTCTCCCTGCCTGAAATCTCTGTAATCAACCTGCCTGTCTAAAAACCTGCTGAAGATAACCTGCGTAAGGTATCTGGAGGTTTTTGAGGCGTCCGTAAGGTAGACCGTCCTGACCTTCTCAAGGGGCTTGTCAGACAGTATTATTACAGACCTTACCCTGTTTAGGGAGCTTACTGACAGATGGGGCAGTACGTAAAGGCTTTCAAAGTTCTCAATGTAGTGGGCTGAAGATATGAAACCGGCATCAACCTTCCCTTCCGATATGAGCCTGTTTATCCGGGAAGGCACTCCCTTAACCAGCCTGTAGCTGAAGGGAGGTTTTACGCCTGTTTTTTCAAAATTAAACGGCAGTGTGTTCAGGTAGTCTATCCAGCCTATTCTCAATGGCTTTTCTTCTCCTTGCCGTATTTTAGCTTTTCAATGTAAATCTCTATCAGTAGTTTTACCCTGTGGGCAACCATACTTATTATAGTACCTGCCACCAGACTTACAATTATAACCGTAAGGGAGTAAACCTCCGGATGGTTAAAGGCAAAGTCCGAAATAGGATTGTCAACGTGGTGTACCGTCCTCCTTTCCGTCTCCTTACCGTCTGTAAAAAGCTGGTAAAAGCTTAAAATGGATACTGCGGACACGAGCGTTGCCATAATAAGCTTGGTTATCCTTCTGCTTATCCTGTGTCCTACGGCAGAGCCGAAAACCGCACCGAAGGAAGAGCCTGCCATAAGCAGGAGGGCAAGGACTATGTCAACGCCGTGGTTAACGACGCCGTGGAAGTATGTAAGGAAAGATGTTATGAAAACCATCTGGAACAAACTCATACCGACCGCCTGCTGTATGTTAAGTCCTGCCAGATACATAAGGGCAGGTATTACTACGAAACCTCCGCCGACACCCATTACGGCGGCAAGGAAGCCGGAAACCATACCTATTCCTATAGGGATAAGGACTGAAAACCTGCCGAAACGGAAATCGTACTGGAAGGGGAGTTTTTCCAAAAGCCTGTGGAGGCTTCCCTTCCTTTTTTCCCTTTTTTTCCTTCCCAGAATGTCAACAAACATAGTAATGCCTGTAAAAGCCAGATAAAAAGCGTAAAAGGAAAGGACGAAAGTCCTGAACTGTCCCGCCTCCTCAAGTATTTTCGTCAGGAAAACTCCCAGTCCTCCGCCTATAAAACCGGACAGAACAAGGACACTTCCCAGCTTAAGGTCTATGTTTTTCAGCCTTAAGTGGGCTATAAAACCTGAAATGGTAGCTCCTACCATCTGGGCAACGGATGTGCCGACGGTTACGATAGGCGGAATACCGAGTTTTATCAGTGTGGGATTAAGGATTATCCCTCCGCCTATTCCAAGCATACCTGAAAAAAAGCCGACAACAAGACCGAGACCGAGTATTACCAGCAGGTTAACGCTAACGTCAGCCACCGGCAGGTATATTTCCAATAAAAACCTCCTGAAGGCTTAAAGCAAATATATTAGAATATTCTAACCGAAAAATCACCACTTAAAGGAAAAGATGGACTTTAAAAAAACGCAGGAGCTAATTGAAAACAGGTGGTTCGTTGCACTTTTCCTGTTTTTCACACTGCTGATTTACCTGTGGAACATATGGCTTAACGACATATGGATACCTAACGAGGCGTTTTATGCCGAAGCGGCAAGGGAGATGCTTGAAAGGGGCAACTTCTTTGAGATTTACTACAACTACGAGCCGAGGTTTAACAAGCCTCCAATGACTTACTGGCTGGTGGCTTTTTCCTATCTGATTTTCGGCGTAAACGAGTTTGCAACAAGACTGCCTATAGTCCTTACCGCCTTCGGCAGTAATGTTCTGGTTTACCTGATAGGAAAGGAGCTTTACGGCAGGAAGGTAGCACTCCTTTCAGCTGTGGTAATGGCTTTCAGCTTCCAGTTCGTTATCAACTCAAGGTACGCCTCACCTGAAGTTCCGCTTACTTTCTTTTTCACACTTACCCTTTACTTTTTTATCGTAGGATACAGGAGGAGAAGGTTCGTTTACATACTCCTTTCTTACCTTTCCCTCGGGCTTGTGGTTCTGACGAAGGGCTTTCCTTACATAGCCGTCATAGGCGGGATAGTTATCGTATACCTGCTTTTTGAAAACGGCTTCAGGCTAAAGGACTTTTTAAAAGACCTGAAGTTCCTCCATCTGGAAATAGGACTTCCTCTGGTTTTTATCATCGGCTTCAGCTGGTACATATACATGTACCTTAAGTTCGGCTCCGGCTTTATAGAGACCACACTTAACGAGACCATCAGAAGGGCGGTGGCTAAAAAATCAAAGGGCTTTTCTGATATTTTCTTTTATCCTGTAGTAATACTGTGGGGCTTTCTGCCTTACTCACTGTTTTTTTACTATGCTCTGGTAAGGGCATTAAGGGAAAGGAGAAGGGAGCTACTGTTTGTTCTGGTCTGGTTCGGCGTAATGTTGGTCATATTCACCATAGCCAAGGGGAAAATTCCCGTTTACATAATGCAGGCACACGGGGGAATGTCCATTCTGGCAGGATACTATCTGGTTAACCACATTCCAAAAACGGCTGTTGACAGGTTTTTTTATTACGCCAGTCTGTTAATTCCGGTTGCTGTTTACGTCGTGGCTACCGCAGGACTGGTTTACCTGTTCAGGCTTGACCTTATGTACTACGTTGCGGTTGCCTTTCCTGTTGTGTATCTTATTAGGTATAAAGAGGTTAGACTGCTTCCTTACATTACCGCACTGATACTGTTTTTCGTTTTTACCGTGTCAACCCTGCCGGTTGTTGAAAGGTTCAGACCTTACGACAGGATAGGGATGGCTATAAACGACAACGCACCTGAAAGGGAGATATCCCTGTATGTGGAAAGGTATTTCTGGCATAATTTACCTTTCTACGCAAGGAGAAAGGTTTACAGGGACGTTAGGACGGAAGAGATTTTGGAGGTTTCACGGAAAAAACCACTGCTTGCACTCGTCCTGCCGGAGACCAAGGACAGGATAGAAGGGGCGGTAGTCCTGTGGGAAGGCTACCTGTACAGGCGGGGCAGTGAGTCAAGGTTTGCTATTTTATTAAAATACGTTTATAAAGCCATGCACGGCGACTATTCCGGCTTTGAAAAAAGGTACTTAATACTAAAGAGGTGGGTGAGATGAAAGAGATTATCACGCTTAACGGCGAAGAGTTTAAGGAAAGGTCTTTTTTAAGGACTTTAATGTACGGGGAAGGCGTTTTTGAGACCTTCCGGTACAACGGCGGTTATCCTTCCCGTATAAAGAAACACTTCCAGCGGTTGGAGGAAGGGGCAAAGTTCCTCAAAATACCTCCAATTACGGAAGACGACTTTTTTTACTACATTGACCAGACGGTAAAAAAATGCGAGGAAAAGGACCTTTACGTGAAAACCGTTCTGGTGTCTGAAGGTAATCTGGATTACCCTCTCCTTCCTTACGGTTCCGGACTTATGGTGGTGGCAAAACCTTTCAGACCTTTTCCAAAGGAAAAAATCTCCCTTACACTTTCACCGTTTAGAGTTCACAGCAGTAATCCTCTCCTGCGGATAAAAACCACAAACTTTGCGGAAAAGGTGGTGGCAAGGAGGTATGCAAAGGAAAAAGGATACGACGACGCACTTTTCCTGAACGAAAACGGGGAGATTACCGAGACCACTTCAGCCAATATTTTCTGGGCAAAAGGAAGGTTTCTATACACACCTTCCGTTGACTGCGGTCTGCTTCCGGGAATAACGAGGGAGGTCGTTATTGAGGAGGCAAAGAAGGAAGGCTTTACTGTGGTTGAGGGCAGGTTTTATCTGGAAGAGCTGAAAAATGCGGACATCATTTTTATCACAAATTCCCTAAATGGTATAATTAGAGTGGAAAATTTTGATTTTAGTGCGGAGGTGTAGGATTAATTGTCCCTGATCGTCCAGAAATACGGTGGTACTTCCGTCGGTAGCGTTGAAAGGATAAAAAACGTAGCAAAAAAGATAAAAAAGGCGGTTGACAGCGGTAATAAGGTTGTGGTCGTCTCATCTGCAATGTCCGGTGAGACGGACAGACTGCTTGCACTTACCCGTGAGCTGTCAGCCAGACCTGACCCTCGGGAGCAAGACATGGTAGTGTCAACCGGGGAGCAGGTGGCTATAGGTCTGATAGCGATAGCACTAAAAGAAATAGGTATAGATGCGGTAAGTCTTACAGGCTGGCAGGTGCCTATATACACGGACGACGCACACACGAAAGCCAGAATAAGGAAGATAGAGACAGGCAGGATACAGGAGGAGCTTGAAAAGGGAAAGGTGGTTATAGTAGCCGGATTTCAGGGGATAGACAGCTTTGGGGACATTACCACCCTTGGAAGGGGAGGCTCTGACACCACTGCAGTGGCACTTGCCGCCGCCTTAAAGGCTGACGTGTGTGAGATTTATACGGACGTGGCAGGCGTTTATACGGCAGACCCGCGGATAGTGGAAAACGCAAGGAAAATACCCGTAATCTCTTACGAAGAGATGATGGAAATGGCATCACTTGGCTCTAAAGTGATGCAGATAAGGTCTGTGGAGTTTGCCGCAAAATACGGAGTTAGAATACACGTCAAGTCCTCCTTCATAGAGGAGGAAGGGACTTGGATAGTGGAGGAAAACGAAGAGATGGAAAAGATAGCCGTAAGGGGAATAAGCCACGAGCTTAAAGAGTCCAAAATTACGGTGGTAAAGGTTCCGGACAAACCGGGGATTGCCGCAAAGCTGTTTAGGGCGTTGGGGGACAACAACATAGTGGTTGACATGATAGTCCAGAACGTATCACACGAGGGCTACACGGACATATCCTTCACCGTCAACAAGGTTGATGCGGACTTTGCGGAGGAGATAGCAAGGGAAGTGGCTGAAGAGGTAGGGGCTTCCGGCGTTGAAAGGAACGACAGGATAGCAAAAATATCCGTCGTCGGTCTGGGAATGAAAACGCACGCGGGAACAGCAGGTAAGATGTTTGAGGTGCTTTACAGGGAAGGTATAAACATATACGCAATATCCACCTCCGAAATAAAAATATCCTGCCTGATAGACGAGAAGTACGCCGAGCTGGCTGTAAGGGCGTTGCACGAGGCTTTCATAGAAAATCAGGAAACAATAGTGGTAGAGTAGGAGAGCGTAATGGGAAGGAAGAAAAAAATAAAAAAGGTTCTGGTGGCAAACAGGGGCGAAGTTGCTACCAGAATAATAAGAGCCTGTAAGGAGCTTGGCATAAGAACGGTAGCCATATACTCGGAGGCTGACCACAACGGTATCTGGGTAAAAAAAGCTGACGAAGCTTACATGATATCCGGCGACCCTGTAAAGGCATACCTGAACTTTTACAAAATCGTTGATCTGGCAAGGCAGACCAGATGTGATGCAATACACCCGGGATACGGTTTCCTTTCGGAAAATGCGGACTTTGCAAGGTACTGTGAGAAAAAAGGGATTACTTTTATCGGTCCCAAACCTGAACATATAGAGCTTTTTGGGGACAAGATAAAGTCAAAGAAAGCTATGCGTGAGGTTGGCGTGCCTGTCCTTCCCGGGACGGACGAGCCGATAACGGACATTGAAGAAGCGAAAAAAGTGGCAAAAAAAATAGGCTTTCCGGTTATCATAAAAGCCGCTTACGGCGGCGGCGGTCGTGGAATGCGGATTGTTGAAAAGGAAAGCGAGTTTGAGGAGCTTTTCAGGTCTGCCACAAGCGAGGCGGAAAAGTTCTTCGGCAAAGGTGATGTTTTTATAGAAAAATACGTGAAAAATCCGAGACACATAGAAATACAAATAATGGCTGACAAGTACGGAAACGTTATACATCTGGGGGAAAGGGACTGTTCAATCCAGAGGAGACACCAAAAGGTGGTTGAGATAGCACCGTCTCCCAGACTGAGTGAGGAAGTAAGGAGGGAGCTTTACAGAGTTGCCGTCAAATCAATGTTTAAGCTGGGATACGAAAACGTTGGAACGCTTGAGTTCCTTGTTGATGAAGATGATAACTTTTACTTCATAGAGATGAACACAAGGCTACAGGTTGAGCATACCGTTACGGAAACGGTGACGGGCGTTGACCTTGTCCAAAGGATGATACAGATAGCGGAAGGCTCAAAACTACCTTTCCTTCAGGAGGACATAAGCTTCAGGGGATACGCCATAGAGTTCAGGATAAATGCGGAAGACCCTAAAAAAGGCTTTGCACCTTCACCGGGAAGGATTACCTCTTACTACTCTCCGGGAGGTCCCGGCGTCCGTATAGATGCGGCTGTTTACAAGGACTACATAATACCACCTTACTACGACAGTATGATAGCCAAGCTTACAGTCTGGGCTTTAAGCTGGGAGCAGACGGTAAACAGGGCAAAAAGGGCTCTGGACGAGTTTCAGGTAAGGGGCGTACCTACGAACCTGCCACTTTTAAGGCAGATTGTAAGGGACAAGGACTTTATGGCAGGCAAGTTTGATACGGGATACATAGATAAAAAACTGCCTAAATTCAAGCTGAAGGCTGAAGAAGGCGACCCTGAAGACCTTGCCACGGTGATTTCCGCGGCTATAGCGGCTTACCACAGACTATAAAGGAGGTTAGGAGATGTCTCTCATCGTTGACGTGATAGGCAGGGAAGTGCTTGACAGTAGGGGAAACCCTACGGTTGAGGCTGAAGTCCACCTTGAAAGCGGTGTTGTTGGGAGAGCTATCGTTCCCAGCGGTGCTTCCACAGGTGAGACTGAGGCTGTGGAATTAAGGGACGGCGACCCTAAAAGGTTTTTCGGCAAAGGCGTGCTGAAAGCCGTCCAGAACATAAACGAAAAGATAGCCGATGCGATAATAGGACTTGAAGCCACTAACCAGCTTGAGATAGACAGGATAATGCTGGAGCTGGACGGAACGGAAAACAAGTCAAATCTGGGGGCAAACTCAATTCTGGCTGTAAGTCTTGCCGTTGCAAGGGCTTCCGCCACAGAGCTTGAACTTCCGCTTTACAGGTACATAGGGGGGACAAACGGTAAAGTACTGCCTGTTCCACTTATGAACGTGATAAACGGCGGTGCACACGCAGACAACAACCTTGACTTTCAGGAATTTATGATAGTGCCGGTTTACGGTGATGTGTTTAAAGAGGCTTTAAGGTGCGGTGTTGAAATATTCCATACCCTAAAAAAGGTGCTGAAGGAAAGGGGATACTCAACGAACGTTGGGGACGAAGGCGGATTTGCTCCAAACCTGAACTCCACGAAAGAAGCACTTGACCTGCTTATGCTTGCCATAGAAAAGGCAGGATACTCTCCGGGAGAAGACGTTCTGCTGGCTATTGACGCCGCATCAACCGAGTTTTACGACAAGGAAAAGGGCGTTTACAGGTTTGAAGGTGAGGAGCTTACTTCCGATGATATGGTTATCCTCTACGGGGAGATAGAAAGTGCGTACCCGCTTATCTCACTTGAGGACGGTATGGCTGAAAACGACATAGAAGGCTGGAAAAAGCTTACGGAAGCACTGGGCAACAAAATACAGCTTGTAGGGGACGACCTGTTTACGACCAATCCCAAGCTGATAAAAAAAGGTATAGAGGAAGGAATAGCAAACTCCGTTCTGATAAAGCTAAACCAGATAGGCTCTCTGACCGAAACGTTAGATGCTATAGAGCTGACAAAAACGGCAGGTTATACTAACGTTATTTCCCATAGGTCGGGGGAGACGGAGGACACTTTTATATCGGACCTTGCGGTCGGCGTTAACGCAGGTCAGATAAAAACCGGCTCCGCCTCCAGAACGGACAGAGTGGCAAAGTATAACCAGCTGTTAAGGATAGAGGAAGAGTTAGGGGCTGATGCAGTATTCAAGGGGAAAGAGGTTTTCGCCAGGTTTCTCAAATAAGGCAAAAAGGTACTTTGGGATGGACCTTGTCCTCCTTATTTTCCTTTTCCTTTTTGCGGTTTATTTTGCTTACGTTTTGCTGTTCGGTGAGAAAAACGTATTCAAGCTGATAAAAAGGGAAAACTACAGGAAAACCCTCCAGTACGAAGTGTCCCGCCTTGACATGGAAAACAAAAGGCTGGAGCAGATGATAAACTACCTGAAAAAGGACATGTTTTTCATAGAAAAAAAGGCAAGGGAAGACCTTGGACTGGTTAAGGAAGGGGAGGAGATTTACATAATCATAGACGGGGACAGAATAGTACCTAAAAAAGAGAAAAGATGGATAGACGAAGTGATAAAGAAATATCAGGAGTTCCAGCTGAAATAAGCCTTTACGAAGGCTTCCTTTTTGATCTTGACGGCACCCTGATAAACTCGGCAAAGGACATAGGCGTTGCGGTAAACTACGCTCTTATGAAACTGGGGAAAGCTACTGTTCCTTTAAGCAAAATCATAAAGCACGTGGGATACGGCGGAAGAAGGCTTATGGAAGGTGTACTCGGCACTGAAGACGAAGAACTGGTTGACAGGGCTGTAGAGCTGTTCAGGGAGTACTACTTCTCAAACCCTGCCTGCTACACTTACCTTTACCCTTACGTCCGTGAGATGCTTGAGATACTGAAAAAAAAGGACAAAAAGGTGGCTGTAATAACTAACAAGTATGAAGACATATCCCGCCGTATCCTGAAAAAACTCGGCATTCTGGATACGATAGACCTGCTTGTTGGCGGGGACACAACGCCGTACAAAAAGCCACACCCTTATCCGGTAGTGTATGCGGTTGAAAGGTTAGGTCTTGACAGGGAAAGGACCGTGATGATAGGGGACAGTGAGGCTGACGTCGGAGCTGGAAAGTCGGCGGGAGTAAAAACGGGGCTGGTGCTTTTCGGCTTTGGGGACAGGGAAAAGTCCCTTCAGGCATCTCCGGACTTTGTCATAAACTCATTCAGCCAGATTATAAGCAGACTGGACGGGAAGGTTTAATTGAAGCCGAAGGTAAAAAGCGTCCTTTCGGAAGAGGTTGGAAGGATAAAGGGAGTTCTCCGTAAACTGAAGCTACATACCGTATGTGAGGAGGCTTCCTGTCCAAACATAGGGGACTGTTTCGGTAGAAAAACAGCCACGTTTATGATACTGGGGGACAGGTGTACGAGGAACTGTTCTTACTGCAACGTATCACACGACAGACCTCTCCCTCCTGACCCTGAAGAGCCTTACCGTATAGGACAGGCTGTAAAACTCCTTGGTCTGGAGTATGCGGTAATCACCTCTGTAAACAGGGACGACCTGCCTGACGGCGGGGCATCGCACTTTAAGGCTGTTGTGGAAGCGGTAAAAAGGGAAAACCCTTCCTGTAAGGTTGAGGTTCTGATACCGGACTTTTTAGGGGACAGGAAAGCGGTTGAAACGGTGGCGGAGGCAAGACCTGACGTTATAAACCACAACATAGAGACCGTCCCTTCCCTTTTTCCGGTGGTAAGGCACAGGGGGGATTATAACCGTTCCTTACAGGTTATAAAGTGGATAAAGGAGATAGATAGGGAAATAACCTCCAAGTCCGGTATTATGGTAGGTATGGGGGAAAGTATGGAAGAGGTGGTGGGCGTAATGGAAGACCTTGTAAGCGTCGGCTGTGAAATCTTTACCGCAGGCCAGTATCTACAGCCTTCAAAAAACCACTATCCGGTAAAAAAGTACTACACGCTTGAAGAGTTTAAGGAGATAGAAAGGACAGGATACTCTCTGGGCTTTAAAAAGGTTTTCAGCGGTACGCTGGTCAGAAGCTCCTTTCACGCAGAAGACCTTTTTAAAGGCTTTTCCTGAGTTTCCTGCTTTATGAACCTGCCGTCAACCCAGCCTTCAACCTCTCCCTGTTTTACCTTCAACCACTTACCTTCCTGACCGATTATTTCCACCTTATCTCCCTTTTTAAGCACTTTAAGAACCCTGCTGTCCGTTGAGGGCTTTTCCCTCATGTTCAGCCTCTCCACCGCAACCGTTCCGGTGTTAACCTCCTCCTCTTCCTCTTCAGGTGGGGGAGGCGGTGGGGCGGTTTCAACCTTAACCTCTTTTTCCTCCTGCTTCACCACCGCCTTTTCCGTCGTTTCAGCCGTTTTCCCTCCGCCGTAAAGCTGTAGGTAAAGGTAGTAAAGACCTGCTCCCAGACTTACTGCAAGCAGTAAAATTCCGGCGGTAAGCAGTTTCCACCTTGAGGTTTTTGGGCTTTCAAATCCCAGACTTACAGCCGCCTCCTCAACCTCCTGCCTGTCTATGCTGTGTTTGTTTTTTATGAATGCGGACATTAAAGCTCTTTCCATAAGTTGGTTTATCAGCCTTAAGTTCCCTCCAGAATACCTGAAAACCGTGTCGTAAGCCTTTGGGGATATTCTGATGCTTGAGTTTCCAGCCTTTGCAAGGCGGTAGTTTATGTAATCCTCCACCTCCTCTTTGCTTAAGTTGTTCAGGTGGTTTACCACCGTTATCCTCTGCTTCAGCTGTCTTAACTGGGGAAGGTTCAGCTTCCTTTCAAGCTCAGGCTGTCCCAGTAGTATTATCTGTATGAGCTTTTCCTTGTCCGTCTCCAGATTGGACAGAAGCCTTAACTCCTCAAGCGTTTCAACGGGAAGGTTCTGTGCCTCGTCAACGATAACCAGCACCTTTTTACCTTCCTTCTTCTTTTCCACCAGAAAATCCCTTAAAAGGCTAAAAAGCCTGTTTTTTGAAGCGTTTTCCGGTATGTCTATGCCAAAGTCCTCCAGTATTGCCTTGAACATCTCTTCAGGGGACAGGTTGGGAAACAGTATGTATGCGTACTCAACGTTTTGTGGCAGTTGGCTTAAAAACTTCCTTATGGTTATGGTTTTTCCCGTTCCCGGCTCGCCTATTATTACCGCAAACCCTTCCTCCGTCTCCAGCAGGTACTCAAGTGAGGAAAGGGCTTCCTGATGTACTGAGGAGGTAAAAAAGAAGTCAACGTCAGGCGTGATGTTAAAAGGATTGTCCCTGAAGCCGAAAAACTCTATAAAGCTGTTTCCCATCTCTCCCTTTCCCTTCCTTGTTTGCAAAAGTTAGAAATTCAAACTTAATTATATAGCAAAAATTTAGGATAAAATGTGTTTATGGAGTTGAAAGGTAAAAAGGTGTTAATCACCGGCGGGGCAAGAAGGATAGGAAAACACATAGCAAGAAGGCTGGCGGAAGAGGGGGCTGACCTTGTGATACACTACCTTTCTTCCGTTTCGCAGGCTGAAGCTCTGGCTGACGAGTTGAGGAAGAAGGGCGTTAGCGTATTCCTCGTTCGGGCTGACCTTGAGAAGGAAAGGGAAGTTGAGGAGATGGCTCACACGGTTATTGACAGGCTCGGCGGTGTGGACGTGCTTATAAACAACGCTTCCATATACTACCGGACGGACTTTTTCCAGTCGGACGTTAGGGAGATGGACAGGTTTTACGCAGTCCACGTGAAAGCTCCCTTCATACTTTCCCGGATACTGGGGAAGAAAATGGTTGAAAAAAAAGCCGGCAGAATAATTAACATAGCCGATTACAGCGGTTTAAGACCTTACAGGGATTACACGCCATACTCCGTGTCAAAGGGGGCTATGCTGACGCTTACGAGGGCTTTAGCCAAGGAGCTTGCTCCGTATGTTCTGGTAAACGCAGTCCTTCCGGGACCGATAATCCCTGCTGAAGGGCTTGAGGACAGGGAAAAACCTTTGAAAAAAACCGTGCTTAAAAGGTGGGCAGGTGAGGAGGAGGTTTACAAGGCGGTAAAATATTTAATAGAGACAGAATTTACAACAGGGGCTTTCATTCCCGTTGAAGGAGGCAGGCTGATTTGCTGAAAAACAGCATTACTTTCCTCGGCACAGGCGGGGGAAGAGTTGTGGTTTTCCGCCAGATGAGGCATTCGGGCGGAATGTGGCTAAACATAGAAGGGATAAACCTGCTTATAGACCCGGGACCGGGCAGTCTGGTAAGGATTTTTGAAAGGGGCTTTGACACAAAGGACATTGACCTGCTGGTCGTGTCCCATAGACATTTAGACCACAGCAGTGATCTTAACGCGGTGGTTGAGTCAGCCTCCGAAAGTACCAAAAAGCCTTTAGACCTGCTTGTCTGTCCACAAGACGTGGTGGAAGGTGAGGAGCCTATACTCCTTAAGTATTTAAGGAAAGGTATAAAAAAAATAGCAGTGGTAAAGGAAGGGACACTGCTTTCTTACAAAGACCTGACTGTGAAGGCTACGGTAAAACACATACACAAAGGGGCTGAAACTTACGGTCTTGAGTTCCACGGCGGTGGAAAAAAGGTGGTTTACGTTCCCTGCGGACGGTTTTACGAAGGTATGCTTGAGGGATACTCGGAGAACGCTGACCTTATGATATTCAACACCACCTTTCCTAAAGCTATTGAAAACGGGGAAAACACTTACCACCTTACCGTGCCGGACGTGGAAAAGATGGTATTAAGGTATAAACCTAAAAGGGCGGTAATAACGCACTTCAGCGTCCCTATGTTAAGGGCTGACCCTGAAAAGATTTCAGCCAGATTAAGCAGAAAAACAGGTATCCCAGTGGCGTCCGCTTACGACGGTATGAAAATCACTTTCTAACGGGAGAAAGGTATGAAAGGGATAATTATAGGCGGTGGAATAATAGGACTGTCAATAGCAAGGGAGTTGCAAAAGGCAGGCTACACTATAACGGTAATAGACAGGCAGAGAGTAGGGAGAGGCTCTTCTTGGGCGGCAGGCGGAATGCTTGCACCACAGTCGGAAGGTCTTGAGCCGGGAGTTTTTCTGGATTTCTGTCTTGAAAGCCGTCAGATGTACCCGTCCTTCGTAGAGGAGCTTGAAAGGGAAACGGACATGTCCGTCGGATACTGGAAAAGCGGAATATTCTGTCCCGCATACTCGGAGGAAGAGGAGGAGGAGCTGAAGCGGAAGCTGGAAACTTACAAAAGTATGGGACTTTCCGGAAACTGGATAGACAGGGAAACCCTTGAAGGCAGGTATCCGTCCATCGGCAGGGAGATAAGGGGAGGCGTTTTTTACCCTGACGACGGGCAGGTGGACAACCGCCTCCTTATGCTGGCACTGGAAAGGTACGCCAGATACAGGGGAATAGAGCTTGTTGAGTTTAACCCTGTAAAAAAAGTGGTGGTAAACGGCGGTAAGTTTAAAGGCGTAAGGACGGCTACAGGTTTGGTTGAAGGTGATTTCTGCATAATAACTGCTGGAGCGTGGAGTAGTGAGTTTATAAACCTGCCGGTTTTTCCCATAAAAGGGGAGATGGCCGCAATAAGCTCAAAACCAAAGGACATGGACACGGTATTCTTCGGCTCAAAGGTTTACCTCATACCTAAAAAGGACAGGAAGCGTATAGTTGTGGGGGCTACGGAGGAAAAGGTTGGCTTTGCGGAAGGGAACACGGTAAAAGGTATTCTCCAGCTGTTTACCGGCTTGAGGGATACGCTACCTTATCTGGTGGAAAAGAACCTGCTTGAAACTTGGTACGGCTACAGACCTGCAACGGACGACCTTCTGCCGATACTGGGAAAAACGCAGGTGGAAAGCCTTTTCGTGGCTACAGGACACTACAGGAACGGCATACTCCTTGCTCCCATCACGGCAAAGCTGATTTCCCAGCTTATAGACAAGGGCATAACGGACAGGTATCTGGAGCAGTTTTCCGTATTCAGGTTCAGGGAAGGCTGAGATGGACAGGATAAGTAAGATAAAGCCTTTTATAGTGATGGACATCGTCAGGGAGGCGTCAAAGTACCCTGATGCTGTTCACTTTGAGATAGGGGAGCCGGACTTACAGCCTCCTCCAGCCGTCTGGGAACTGGCTGAAAAGGCGGTGAAGGACAGGCTGAACCACTACACGGAAAGTTTAGGCTACATGCCTTTAAGGGAAAGGATAGCACAGTTTTATTACGAAAAATACAAGGTGGAGGTCAGTCCCTCAAGAATAGCCATCACCGTAGGCACTTCAGGGGCTTTTCTGGTGGCGTACTCCATAATCCTCAATGCAGGGGACAGGATAGCTCTTCCTGACCCTTCCTATCCCTGCTACAAAAACTTTGCACACCTGCTTGACGTTAACCCTGTTTTTATTCCTGCTGGAAAGGAAACGGGCTACAAAATAACGCCGGAAGCACTGGAGGAAAGGGAAGGGATAAAGGCAGTCCACGTGTCCTCTCCTTCCAATCCGGTTGGAAACCTTTACGACGGGGAAA
The DNA here is from genome assembly GCA_013153765.1 of Aquificota bacterium. Lineage (GTDB taxonomy): Bacteria > Aquificota > Aquificia > Aquificales > Hydrogenothermaceae > Persephonella_A. Next base: position 300 of record JAADDT010000082.1, on the reverse strand, counting down.
GCCTGTCAAGGCTGATAGACCACTGCGTTGAAAGGGGAATACGGTTTATTTCGGACGAAATATACCACGGTCTCGTTTATCAGGGAAAGGAGCATACCGCCCTTGAGTTTTCCGAAGACGCAATAGTGATAAACGGATTTTCCAAATATTTCTGTATGCCCGGCTTCAGGCTCGGCTGGATAATACTGCCGGAAAACCTCGTAAGAAAGGCGGAAATAGTGATGCAGAATGTTTTCATCTCACCTTCAACCATAAGCCAGTACGCCGCAATGGGCTCGTTTGATTACGGGCATCTGGAGA